>CBFGZN010000133.1:0-7217 GCA_965653255.1 uncultured Solirubrobacterales bacterium
CGCGCAGGAAGCGCCGCAGCGTGATCGCCGAGCCCGCCGCCGAAACGGCGACGCAAGCGAACAGCAGCACGACTATCAGCAGCGGGAAGTTGATCGTCTCGGGCGCCGCGAGCAGATCGAAGCGCGCCTGGAGCGGGTCGATGAAGGTCTCCTTGGCGATCGTCAGCAGCAGCACGGCGAGCACGCCGCCCATCAGCCCGACGATCACGCCCTCGATCACGAACGGCCAGCGGATGAACCAGTTGGTCGCTCCGACGAGCTTCATCACCTCGACCTCGCGACGACGGGCGAAGATCGACAGGCGCAGCGTGTTGGCGACCAGGGCGATCGAAGCGAAGACGAGCAGCGCCATCAGACCGCCGGTGAGGATCTTCACCAGTCCGGTCGCGGAGAGGATCTTCTCGGTGTCCTCCTCCTTGTTGCGCACCTCGTCGATCGCGGCCAGCGACGGCTCACGGGCACCGTCGGCGCCGACGGGCGCGAGGCGATCGACGATCGACGACACCTGATCGGGATCGTCCGGCGTGACGCGGTACATGTCCGGCAGCGGGTTCGCGCCGAGCAGCTTCGTGCCCTCGGCGAACGCCTCGGGGTTCTTGCGCTCCGCCTCGGCCAGGCCCTCGGCCTTCGAGACGTACTCGACCGACTTGACGTTGGTCGTGCGCTCGAGCGCCGTGGCGAGCTGCTGACGCTCGGCCTTCGTCGCCTCGTCGGCGATGTAGACGTTGACGACGACGCGGTCGCGGACCTCGTTCGCGGTGCCGGTGGTCGCCTGCACGATCGGGATGAAGACCCCGAGCACGAGCGCGGTCAGCAGCACGGTCAGCATCGCGGCGAGCGCCGGCGCCGAGTTGCGCGAGAGGCCGCGCACGGCCTCCTTGAAGAAGAAGGGGAAGCTCATAGCTAGTTGGGGTGTCCCTCGGCGCCGACGCCCAGCTCACCACGCAGGCGGATCGCGAACTCGGTCGTCGACTCGTCCGGGCGGTACATGCCGGACTGCTCGTCGCGGACGATGCGGCCCTCGCGCAGCTCGATCACGCGGCGGCGCATCTTGTCGACCATCTCCTTGTCGTGGGTCGCCACGACGACGGTCGTCCCGGTCTTGTTGATCCGGTAGATCAGCTGCATGATCCCGATCGACGTCTCGGGATCGAGGTTGCCGGTCGGCTCGTCGGCCAGCAGCAGCGGCGGATGGTTGACGAACGCGCGGGCGATCGAGACGCGCTGCTGCTCGCCACCGGAGAGCTCGTCGGGGAAGTTGTGCAGCTTCGTCGAGAGACCGACGAGGCGCAGGATGTCCGGCACCTTGCGGCGGATCTCGTCGCGCTGCTCGCCGATCACCTGGAGCGAGTAGGCGACGTTGTCGTAGACGGTGCGGTTCGGCAGCAGCTTGTAGTCCTGGAAGACGGTGCCGATGTTGCGGCGCAGGTACGGGACCTTCGAGCGATCGATGTCGTTGAGCTTCTTGCCGGCGATCAGCACGTCGCCACTCGAGGCCTCGAGCTCCTTCATCAGCAAGCGGATGCAGGTCGACTTGCCGCAGCCAGTCGCGCCGACGAGGAAGACGAACTCCCCCCGCCCGATGGTCAGCGACGCACGCTCGAGACCGACGGAACCGCCGTCGTAGACCTTCGAGACGTCGCGCAGCTCGACGACGGGAACGTCGCCGGCAGGCGTTGGAGGGGCGATCGGAGCGACGTCCGGGCGCCTGCGAGTACGTAGCTGGGCCATCTGCGGCCACCCTTCTTACCGGGAGTGAAGGCGGCGATTTGCAGGTGCAATGCCACGTGCAGTGCCTGCAACGTTTGTTGCAGGGCGAACGAGACGGATCCCCAACGGAGCGAGCTTCGCAAGGCTCCTCTGGGGACCGTCTCGTTCGCCCGTCGACAGTCGGTGGTTCAGCGACGCAGGCGCCAGCGGGTGAAGAGGGCGCCGTCTGCCTCGCAGAGCCAGAGGAGCTCGGCGTCTGCGGGCTCGGGCAGCGCGGGGCCCATCGTGATCGTCGGCTCGTCGCCGCCACCCGCGAGCTTTGGGGCAGTCGAGAGGAACAGCTCGTCGACGAGGCCGGCGGCGAGCATGTAGGAGAAGAGCGTCGGGCCGCCCTCGCAGATCAGCGAGCGGATGCCGTGGTCGGAGCGGAGACGTGCGAGCAGGATCTTGAGGTCGTCGGCGGTGCGCTCGTACTTGACGTCCGCCGCAACGCCCTCGAGCTCGTGGTCGGCGGCGGTCGCGATGATCACTGGCGCGCCGGGCGCCTGCAGCAGCGGCAGGTCGGAGGGCAAGACGAGCCGCGCGGAGACGATGACCGTGGGCTGCTCGGGATCGAGGCCATGGCGCTCGCGCCGCGCCCGCAGCTCGTCGTTCTTGACGGCCTCGGCGTAGCGCTCGATCCGAACGGTGCCGGCGCCAACGAGGATCGCGTCGGCGGTGGTCCGCAGCAGGTGGAACAGCTCGCGATCCTGCTCGCCGCCGAGACCGCGCGTGTCACCGTCGGTGGCGGCACGGCCGTCGAGCGTCGAGACCATGTTGACCGCGACGTAGGGCCGGTCGTCCGGCGCGTGGGCGCCGAGGTCGATCTGGCCGACGAGGTCCTCGGCGGCGACCTCGCCGGGACGGGGATAGAGGCGGTTCAACGCTTGACGGCGCTGCCGGGGCCGATCGCGACCATGCGCTCGATCGGGACGCGGGCGCGCTCGGCGATCGCGGGATCGACCTTGACCACGGGGCTCATCTCGCGCAGCGTGTCGCGCAGCTTCGGCAGCGTGATCATCTTCATGTACTTGCAGGAGGCCATCCGGTTGGCGGGGATGAAGGTCTTGCCTGGGTTCTCCAGCTCGAGCGGGTAGAGCATCCCGGTCTCGGTGGCGACGATGAACTCGTCGGCGTCGGACTCGCGAGCGAAGTCGAGCATTCCGCCGGTCGAGAGCATGTGGGTGTGCTCGGCGTCAATGTCGCCCGAGGCGACGAACTCCATCACCTGGGTCGTGCAGCCACACTCGGGGTGGACGAGGAACTCGGCGCTCGGATGCTCGGCCTGCATGTCGTTGATGTCGGCGGGGCGGATGCCGGCGTGGACGTGGCACTCGCCGTCCCAGACCTGCATACGCCGGCCGGTCTCGCGCTCGACGTAGGCGCCGAGCCACATGTCCGGGCCGAACAGGATCTCGGTGTCGTCGCCGTGCTCGCGCCAGATGTGCTCGACGACCTGGACGGCGTTCGAGGAGGTGCAGCAGTAGTCGGTCTCGGCCTTGACCTCGGCGCTCGTGTTGACGTACATCACGACGACCGCACCCGGGAACTTCGCCTTCCACTCGCGCAACTGGTCGGCCGTGATCGAGTCGGCCAGCGAGCAGCCGGCGTCGAGGTCGGGCAACAGCACCGTCTTCTCCGGCGACAGCACCGATGCCGTCTCGGCCATGAAGTGGACGCCGCAGAAGGCGATCGTCTGCTCGCTGGAGGCCGCCGCCTGGCGTGACAGGCCGAGCGAGTCGCCGACGAAATGAGCGACGTCCTGGACCTCGGGCAGCTGGTAGTTATGCGCCAGGATCACAGCGTCGCGCTCCGCCGCGAGCGCGCGCACCTCGTCCTTGAGGGCAGGAAGATTCTCCAGCTCGAGTAGCTGTGTCGGTGCGGCTCCCGCTGGGGGACTCGACTGGGCCGGCATATGTTTCGAACCTCTTTCGGTGTCGAAATGAACTTCCACGCTCAGGGGGAGCGCGCGGAACGCCCCTAAGTGTAGACCTCTGGCGGCTGCGCGCCTAGCTCTCGGGCTCGAACAGCAGGCTGACGTCGAGCGCCGGCGCGGAGTGCGTCAGCGCGCCAACCGAGATGAAGTCGACGCCAGTCTCGGCGACCGCACGGACCGTGTCGAGCGTGATCCCGCCTGAGGCCTCGAGCTCCGCCCGGCCCGCGGTTCGCTCGACCCCCGCGCGCAGAACATCCGGATCCATGTTGTCGAGCAGCACCCGTCGAATTCCGGCGTCGAGCGCCTCGTCGAGCTCTCCGAGGCTCTCGACCTCGATCTCGACCACGACCCCCTCCGGGGCGCCCGTGAGCGCGCGCCGTGCCGCCTCCCCCACGCCGCCGGCGACGCGCACGTGGTTCTCCTTGACGAGGATCGCGTCATAGAGACCGAAGCGGTGCGAGGTGCCGCCACCGGCGACGACCGCCGCCTTCTCGAGCGCCCGCATCCCCGGGGTCGTTTTGCGCGTGTCGAGGATCCGCGTGCCAGTCCCCGCGACGGCCTCGACGTAGCGCGCGGTCAGGGTCGCGATGCCGGAGAGCCGTCCGAGCAGATTGAGCGCGACCCGCTCGCCGGCCAGGATCGAGCGCGCGTCGCCGCGCAGCGCGAGCAGCTCGTCGCCCGGACCGACGTTGTCGCCATCGGCGGCGCGCGACTCGACGTTCAACTCACGATCGACCGCGGCGAAGACCGCCGCCGCGACGTTGACTCCCGCAACCACCCCGTCGGCCTTGGCGATCACGATGCCGGTGGCGAGACTGCTCTCCGGCACCACCGCCTGGCTCGTCAGGTCGCCGGCGCCGAGGTCCTCGGCGAGCGCCTGCTGGATCAAGTCGCGCATCGCGCCGACTATGGCGCAAACGAGGACGCCACGTTAGGTTGGGCGTTCAGACTCCCCAACCCAGACTCGGAGGACTCAGCAGCCCCATGCGACTTTCGACCAAGCGCCTCGCCGCGCCCGCCGCGATCCTCGCCACGCTCGCCGTGGCAGTCCCCGCCAACTCGGTCGCCCAGCCCGCCGGCGACGACGGCGCCAGCGCGTCCCAGAAGAGCCGCGAGCGTGGGCCCGCTGGACGCGAGCGCGTCAACCCGCGCTGCCGCGGCAACGAGCGCCGCGAGGAGATCGCCCAGGCCAACCTGTCCCAGGCCCAGGCGAAGCTCAAGACCGCTAAGGCGAACCTGAAGAAGGCCCGTGAGGCGGCGAAGGCGACGACCCCGGGAACCAAGGCCAACAAGCAGGCCAAGGCGAAAGTCGCGAAGTCGCAGAAGAAGGTCAAGAAGGCAAAGGCCAAGGTCAAGGCCGAGAAGGCCGACCTTCGCAGCGCCAAGCAGCGCAGCGAGTCCCAGGGCTGCTGAGCTGAGCCGTTAGCCGGCGCCGTTCGCGGCGCCGCCCCGCCGCAGCAGCTCCGCGCGCACAAACTCGTCGAGATCGCCGTCCAGGACACCCTGGGCGTTGCCGATCTCGACGTTCGTGCGGTGGTCCTTGACCATCGTGTAGGGGTGCAGCACGTAGGAGCGGATCTGCGAGCCCCAGCCGACGTCCTGAGCCTCGCCCCTCTCCTTTGCGATCTCCTCGGCGCGGCGCCGCTCCTCGGCCTCGATCAGCTTGCCGCGCAGCATCTTCATCGCGGTCTCCTTGTTCGCCGTCTGCGAGCGTTCGTTCTGGCACTGGACGACGATCCCCGACGGCCGGTGGGTGATCCGCACCGCCGAGTCGGTCTTGTTGACGTGCTGCCCGCCGGCGCCTGACGCACGGTAGGTGTCGATCTGGAGGTCGTCGGGCTCGATCTCGATCTCGACCGTGTCCTCGACCAGCGGCGCCACCTCGACCCCCGCGAACGCCGTGTGGCGGCGGGCGGCCGAGTCGAACGGCGAGATCCGCACCAGCCGGTGGACGCCCTTCTCGGCCGAGAAGAGGCCGTAGGCGTTCTCGCCGGCGGCGGTGAAGCTGGCCGACTTGAGCCCGGCCTCCTCCCCCTCGCTGGCCTCCTTAAGCTCGACCTTCATGTCGCGGCTCTCGGCCCATCGCATCAGCATCCGTAGCAGCATCTCCGCCCAGTCCTGCGAGTCGGTGCCGCCGGCGCCGGCGTTGACGGTCACGACGGCGTCGCCGGCGTCGTACTCGCCGGAGAACAGGCGTGCCTCCTCGAGCGCCGCGAGGCGCGACTCGATCGAGGCGCGCTGCTCTTCGACCTCGGCGGCGATCGAGTCGTCGTCGGAGGCCAGCTCCTCGAGCTCCTCGAGGTCGCCGATGTCGGACTCGAGCGTCTGGAACTCGTCGAGCCGGCGCTGGACGCGCGCGTGCTCCGCCGACACCTTGGCGGCGGTCGCCTGATCGTCCCAGAAGCCCTCCGCGCCCATCTGGGCCTCGAGCGCGTCCGCGCGCTGACTCAGCGAAGCAGGGTCAAAGGTAGTCCGCGAGCAGCTTCAGCTGGTCGCGGAGGCCACTGGCGCTAGGCGCCATGGCACTTCTTGTACTTCTTGCCGGAGCCGCAGGGGCAGGGGTCGTTGCGGCCCGGCTCCTCCTCGACGTGGCGTGTCTCGATGACGGGTGGCGCCTGGATCTCGTCGCCGGCGACGTAGTCGGTGGCGTTCTGCACCACGAGCGTCATGACCGGCATCACCATGCCGATCCCGAGGCCGATGACGAACACCAGCCCGCCGATCTGCACGGCGCCCGGCGCCACTCCGGCGGCGGCTGCCTGCGCGGCCGCGGCCAGTGCGCTCGGCTGGTCGGCGGCGGTACCACCGGCGTAGTTGAAGGAGGCGGTGGAGCTCGTGTTCGAGGAGCCTCCCCAGGTCGTGCGACGCGCCTCGCCGTCCGCGCCCTCGACCTGGACGTCGACGACGAAGATGTAGCGGCCGAACTCCTCCCAGACCGAGTTCATCAGGCCGGTGAACATGTCGAAGCCCTCGTTCTTGTAGGCCACGAGCGGGTCGATCTGGGCGAACCCGCGTAGGTGGATGCCCTCGCGCAGGTAGTCCATGTCATGCAGGTGCTCGCGCCAGCGCTCGTCGATGATCTGGAGCAGCATGAACCGCTCGAGCGCGCGCATCAGATCGTCGCCGAGCTCCTCCTCGCGATCGCCATAGGCCTCGACGATGTCCTCGCGCAGCTCGGCGACCAACGCGGCCCGGTCAACCTGCTGGGGGTCTAGATCCTCCATCTCGATCCCGACCGGGTACATCTGCTCGAGCTGGGTGTAGAGACCGTCGAGATCCCAGTTCTCGGCGAAGTCGCCCTCCATGTACTGGTTCGCCATCCGCTCGACGACCTCGGCGAGCTGCTCACGGGCGCTGTCCGACATGTCCTCGCCCTCGAGGATGCGGTCGCGATACTCGTAGATGATCTCGCGCTGCTGGTTCATCACGTCGTCGTACTCGAGGACGCGCTTGCGGATCAGGAAGTTCTGCTCCTCGACCTTCTTCTGAGCGCCCTCGATCTGCTTCGAGAGCATTCCCGCCTCGATCGGCT
>CBFGZN010000134.1:0-7180 GCA_965653255.1 uncultured Solirubrobacterales bacterium
TGAACAGCAGCATCATCGCCACGCCCGGCGCGGCGCTGGGGATGGCGTGGGTGATGAGCGCGGCAACGGCGATGTCGACCGCACCACAGGAGCTCGCCGATCTGGCGCGCGAGCACGGCCGACTCGCGATCGACACGGAGTTCGTGTCGGAGCGGCGCTATCAGGCGCTGCTCTGCCTCGTGCAGATCGCCGTCCCGGACCCATCGCAGGAGGGTGGCGTGCGCACCGACGTGCTCGATCCTCTTGACGAGGACAAGCCGTTCGACCCCTCCCCACTCGCCGCCGTGCTCGGCGATCCCGTCGTCAAGGTGCTCGTCCACGCCGGTCGCCAGGACGTCGCGATCTTGCGCCGGACTTGGGACGCGGAGTTCACCAACGTCTTCGACACCCAGGTTGCCGCCGGGTTCCTCGGGATGGGCAATGAGGGCTACGAGTCGCTGGCGCGGCGGGTGCTTGGTATCGAACTGCGCGGCGGCGAGGGGTTCACTCGCTGGGACAAACGGCCGCTGACCGAGCGTCAACTCACCTACGCCGCCGACGATGCGCGCTGCCTGCTCGCGCTGGGCGCGGCGATCGCCGGAGAGCTCGAGGCCGTCGGACGGCTCCAGTGGGCGCGCGAGGAGTGCCGCGTCGTCGAGCAGTCGAGCGATATCCGCTCGCCGCAGCAGGCTTACGAGCGGTTGCCGAACACCCGTCAGTTCGACGGCGTGCGCAGGGCAACGGCCTACGCACTCTGCGAGTGGCGCGACGCCGCCGCACGCGAGCTCGACCGCCCGCCCTCATACCTGCTGCCAGACCAAGTGCTGACCCAGCTCGCCCGCCGCCGGCCCGCCGACAAGCACGCACTCGAGCAGATCCGTGGCCTGCCCCAGCAGACGCTGCACCGGCGTGGACGCGAGGTGATCGATGTGATCGCCGCGGCGGCCGACGTCGAGCCGCCGCCGCGCGCTCCCGCCGGTCCGCACCGCGATCCCGTCGACCAGCCGGTCGTCTCGCTGGCGCAGGGCCTGTTGCGCCACCGGGCGCGCGAGGCAGGCGTCGCAACCGAGCTGATCGCAACCCAGTCGGAGCTGACCGCGCTCGTCGCGGCGGTGCGCGCCGGCGAGGACGGCGACGGCATCCGCGCGCTCAGCGGCTGGCGGCGGGAGCTCGTCGGCGCGGAGCTGTGCGATCTCGTCCAGGGACGCCTGGCGCTGTCGGTGGGGCCGGAGGGCACGCTGTACGTAGAGCACACGGAGTAGATGCTCAGCAGCTAGTGTGAGCTGGACGGCGAGTCCTTGGAGGGTGGGCTCCGATGTACCAAGCGGAGAGTTCGGGAACGGTGTTGCGCGGCGGCCATCCGGTTGCCGCCGGTGCGAGCCAGCGCGGCGCCCGCGTCTCGCGCAACGTCGTGGTGCTCGGCACGGTCAGCCTGCTGACCGACGTCTCGTCCGAGATGGTCGCGGCGATCCTGCCGATCTACCTCGTCTTCGCGCTCGGGGCATCGCCGCTGCAGTTCGGGATCGTCGACGGGCTCTACCAGGGCGTGAGCGCGCTGGTACGGCTTATCAGCGGCTTCCTCGCCGACCGCTGGCGCCGGCACAAGGAGGTCGCCGCGGCCGGCTACGGGCTGTCCGCGGCCTGCAAGGCAGCGCTGGTGGCGATCGGCGGCAGCGTCACGGCGATCGGCGGGATCGTGCTGGTCGACCGCACCGGCAAGGGCATCCGGACCGCGCCGCGCGACGCGTTGATCGCCCTCTCATCCGCGCCATCGGCGCTCGCGACTGCCTTCGGCGTCCACCGGGCGATGGACACCGCCGGGGCGATGCTCGGGCCGCTCGTCGCGTTCGGGCTGTTGCTGGTCGCCCCGGCCCGCTTCGACGCGATCTTCGTCGTGAGTCTGTGCTTTGCGGTGCTCGGGCTCGCCGTGCTGCTGCTGTTCGCGAACGGACGGCCGCGCGAGCGTGCGGCGGCGCTCGGGCAGGAGAAGGCCGCAGCGGCGTCCAGCACTCATCGCCCCACCATGCGCCAGGCAGTCGGCCTGCTCGCCGAGCCGCACTTCCGAACGCTCGTCGTGGCAGCGGGGGTGCTTGCGGTCGCGACGATTAGCGACGGCTTCGTCTTCCTCGGCCTGCAACGGACGCTCGACCTCTCGCTGACGGCGTTCCCGCTGCTGTTCGTCGCCTCCGCGGCGGTCTACATGACCCTGGCGATCCCGGTCGGCCGGCTCGCCGACCGCGTCGGTAAGCGGCTCGTCTTCGTCGCCGGGTATGCGTTGCTGCTGCCCGTCTACGGGGTCCTGCTGCTGCCGGCGGCGGGGATCGCTGGACTCGTACTCGCGCTCTGCGCGCTCGGGGCCTACTACGCCGCGACCGACGGGGTCCTGCAGGCAATCGCCAGCGCCGTACTGCCCGACGACCTGCGCGCGAGCGGGCTGGCGCTGCTGGTGACCGCGACGAGCCTGGCGAAGCTCGCGTCGTCGGTCGTCTTCGGGCTGGTCTGGACGCTGGGCGGGCTCGAGCTGGCCGCCGCCGCGTTCACAGCGCTGCTCGCGGTGGCGCTGCTCGCGGCGACCCTGGTCTTGAAGCGCGCTCCGGAGGTGGCGTCATGAGCACGCGCGCGCTCGCGCTGACCGCGACCGTCGTCGTCTGCGTGCTCGCTGGCGCCGGCTACGTGACCGTCGCCGCGCTGAACGCCGACGGCACCACCTCGGACGCGCGACCGCGGCTGGTCGTCGATCGGCTCGGCGTCGCGGCCGTCGCTCCCGGCAGCGAGCTGCTGGTGCGGGCGGTCGACTACGACAACCCGCGCCTCAACGGGCGGCTCTTCTCAGTCGAGCTGGCCCCCAACGCCGCCCCGCGCGCGGCCGGCGAGATGGCCTGCGAGCGCGTTCACGAGAACGCTGCCGGGAACGGCCTCTGCCTCGCCGCCAAGCCGCACGGCTTCGACTACCAGGCGATCGTCTACGGCCCCGGCCGGCAGCCGCTGCGGAACTTCTCGATCCCCGGCGTGCCGGACCGCGCACGCGTGTCGCCCGACGGCCACTACGCCGGCTTCACCGCCTTCCTCTCCGGCCACACCTACAGCGCGGGTGTGCGGAGCTTCTCGACCCACACCGCGATCGTCGACATGCGCGCCGGCAAGCCGCTGTTCAACCTCGACCAGCTCGCGGTCACGCGCGACGGCGAGCCGTTCGAGCGCGCCGACGCCAACTTCTGGGGCGTCGCCTTCGCCGACGGGGACCGCTTCTACGCCACGCTCGGCAGCGGCGGCGACCACTACCTGCTCGAGGGTCGCGTCAGCACACGCCGAGCGCGAATCGTCGGCGACCACATCGAGTGCCCCTCCCCCTCACCCGACGGCAGCCGGATCGCCTACAAGCGGCGGATCGGCAAGCAGGATCGCTGGCGCTTGCACGTCCTCGACCTGCGCAGCGGCCGCGACGTCGCGCTCGCCGAGCGCCGCTCGATCGACGACCAGCCCGAATGGCTCGACGACGACACGGTCGTCTACTCCGACGACCGCAGCGTCTACGCCGTTCCCGCCGACGGAAGCGGCCGACCGCACCGGCTCGTCGCGGGCGCCAGCTCGCCGGTGGCGCTGCGCTAGTCGCGGCTCGGCGTCGGCGTCGGCGTGTGGGTCTCTCGATCGAGCGGATCCGGGATCGGCTCGCCCGGCAAGCGACAAGCCCGGCCGCGACAGGTGGCGAGGCGGTCGAGCTCGACCTGGAGGGCGCGCTTGGTCGCCGCGTAGCGGGGATCGCGGTGGCGTGAGTGCAGCTCGTGCGGATCGCGCTCGAGGTCGTAGAGCTCGCGCTCGCCGCTGCGGTAGACGACGTAAAGCCAGCGGTCGTTGCGGACGGCGCGGTAGGTGCGCACGCTGCGAGTCGGGATTGGGCCGCCGTCCGCCTCGGGCTGGAGCTCGGTGGCGCGCAACCCGCCGGTCTCGTGCAGAACGAGCCGCTCGGAGCGGAGCTTCGGCCGCTTGGCGAACTTCAGCAGCGAGCGGCCGTCGATCGGCGCACCCCCGAAGGCACTCGCGCCCGCGATCTGGAGGATCGTCGGCGCCAGATCGATGTTCGAGACCGGCTCGCGGCTGATGCGCCGGCCGTGGATGCCGGGGCCGCGGATCAGCAGCGGCACCTTCGTCGACGGATCGTAGGGCAGCATCTTGCCGCTCGGAACGGCGTGCTCGCCCTGCAGGTAGCCGTTGTCGGAGGTGAAGAGCAGGTAGGTGTTTGACAGCACGCCCTGGGCGGTCAGCTCGCGGACAATCGCCGCCACCGCCTCGTCGACCGCGAGCAGCGACTCGCGCCGCGCCCGGAACTCAGCCATGATCCGGCCGATCGCCGTTCGGTCGAGCGTCTTGAAGCGGCGCATGAAGCCCGGCTTGTCGGAGCGGTCGCGCTCGTTGAAGCCCGGCGGACGCGGCAGCGGCAGGTTCGCGAAGCGGCCGCGGTGGCGCGGCGCCGAACGGACCGTCACGCGGGTGCGAACGCGCACGGCACCCTCCTCGTAGTGGGGCGCCAGGAAGGCGACCGACAGGAAGAACGGCTGGCCGGTGTGGCTGTCGCGGCGGATGACGTCAAGCGCCTTGTCGCGCAAGACGTCGGTCTGGTACTCCGCCGGGTCCTCGTCGGTCGGTCCGCCGTAGGTGACCTGCTGCCCGTTCTCGTTGAGCGTGTAGTTCCACATCCGGTAGGTCGTTGGATCGACGGCGCCGTACCAGTCGGTCCACCCGGGCGGCACGATCGCTGGCCGGTCGCTGCCGTAGCCGTTCATGTACTTGCCGATGTGCGCGGTGCGGTAGCCGGCGCGCGCCATCCAGACTGGCAGCGCGTCCTCGTCGTTGAAGCGGCCGTAGCCGCCGGTCGGCAGGTAGAGCCCCATCACGCCGTGGTTGTGGGCGTAGCGCCCCGTCAGATAGCTGGCCCGCGACGGGCAACAGACCGGATAGGAGACGGTCGAGTTGTCGAACAGGACTCCGCGCCCCAGGAACGCGCGCCGCGTCGCCGGCATCGCCGCCAGGTCGGCGACGGTCTGGTCGTCGGTCATGACCACGACGACGTTCGGGCGTTGCGTCTGCGCCTCGGCGGCGGTGGCGCCAGCGAGGAGACAGAGGACGAGCGCGGCAAAGGCCGCGGCCTCTTTGCGCGGAGGGGCCACGTTCACCACCGACACGCTAGAGGGCCCGGAGTTTCGCCGCGCAGGCCGCCAGACGGCGCTATCTAGCCCGGCCGAAGATGCGCAACAAGAACAGGAACAGGTTGATGAAGTCGAGGTAGAGCATCAACGCGCCCTGGATCGCGCCCTTGCCGTCGGGACCGGCCGCCTGGCCGTAGCGCGTCAGCTTCTGCATGTCGTAGGCGGTCAGGCCCGCGAAGATCACCACGCCGGCGTAGGTGGTGATCCAGTAGAGCGTGCTGCCGCCGACGAAGATGTTCACGAACGTCGCGACGATCAGCGCGATCAGCGCGCCGAAGAGGATCGGGCCGAGGCCGGTGAGGTCGCGCCTGGTCACCGCGCCATAGAGCGCTAGCGAGCCAAACATGACCGCGGTGATCAGGAACGTCGTGAAGATCGACTCGGTCGTGTAGAGCTCGAAGATGAGCGCGAAGATGATGCCGTTGAGCCCGGCGTAGAGCAGGAACAGCGCCGCCGCCGCGCCCGCGGACAGGCGGTTGATGCCGGCCGAGATCGTGAACACCAGCGCGAGCTGACCGCCGAAGATCAGGATCAGCAGCAGCGGGTTGTCGGTCACGTCGGTCAGGAAGCCGTCGCTGGCGCCAACGATCGCCGCGACGCCAGCGGTGACGACGAGGCCGAGCACCATCCAGCCGAAGACCCGCTGGAGAAAGCCCTGGGTGCCCGCGAAGGCGACCGGTGGTTGCGCGGCGTGCTCCACGGAGGGCTAGTACGACGGCTTGCCGGCTACTCCTCCGCCGGCGGGCGACGCCGTTACTTGCCGCTGCCTGACAGGCCGCCGGTCAATCCGCCGACGAGCCCCTTGACGGTGTCGGTGACGGGCTTCGCTGGCGGCACCGCGTCGGACACGCCGTCGAGGACCGGGTCGACGACCTGCGAGACCGGGTTGCTCGGCGTCTCAGGCAGCTGGACCGGGGACGTGTCGGGTGGATCGGTCGGCTGAGAGCTGACCGGCTGGCTGGGCGACGATCCTCCGCCACCGGGCGCCGTCCCCCCGCCCGTCTGCGGCGCGGTGGGCGTGCCGCCTCCCCCTCCGCCGGTCGGCGCATCCGGTCCCCCGGACCGCGGTGTCTCTCCCCCGCCAAGGCCGCCGGCCGCGGAGCGGTCGCGGTCGGCGCCGCCCTCACCCACGGCGTCTGTGTCGGCCAGCGCCGTGTTCGGCATTCCAGCAGCGGTCGGGGCGCGCTCGGCGCGTTGTTGTGCCGCGGGGCGATCCCCGCCGCGATCCGAATCGATCGCGGGCAGCCCGGTCAGGCAGCTTCCGGCGAGCGCGAGCGTCCCCGCTGCGCACACGCCCTGGATGACGGCCGGCGTACCGACCGCCGAGCCGATCGTCGCGGGCGCCGCCGCGATCCAGCGCACGGCACGCTGCGGCGCGGTCGCGGCGAAGGCGACGCCGGCGATCGAGCGCGTACCGGAGTAGTAGGCGACGAACGCCGCGACGACCGCCGCGTCGAGCTCGGTCCCGGCGCGCGCCGACAGCTCGTCGAGCGCGTTGCGACGGCTGCGCGGCGACCGCTGGGGCGCCGGCGAAGTCAACTCGTCGAAGCGGTCCGCAACGGCGATGATCCGCGCGCCGAGGGGAATCTCGTCGCCAGCCAATCCGTCGGGATAGCCCGTCCCGTCGACGCGCTCGTGGTGGTGCCGGACCAGCGCGGCGATCTCCGGGTCCGCGACCGCCTCGATCTGCTCGGCGCCGTAGGCGGCATGACGCTCGACGAGGCTGCTCTCCTCCGGGGTCGGGTCGTCGCGCCGTGCGAGCACCGCGCCGGGGACGCGGACCATGCCGACGTCGTGGACGGCAGCCGCCGCTTCGATCTGTTCGACCTCCGCATCGGGAATCCCGAGCCGGCGCGCGATCCGTTCGGCATGGCGCGCCACCCGCCCACTGTGGCCGTGGCTGAAGCCGTCGCGCGCCTCGAAGATCACGCTCAGCCGGCGCAGGGCACTCAGCTCACGCTCGACCTCGAGCGGCGTCTCGCCGGAGGCCGCCTTGG
>CBFGZN010000135.1:0-7158 GCA_965653255.1 uncultured Solirubrobacterales bacterium
GTGCGATACCAGTAGACCTGCTGATGATGCGAGCCGGTCGTCATCACGATCTGGCGGCTGATGCGGGACCGCTCACTGCCCCCGGTTCGATCCGGATCGTCCTTAGCTCGTCTGCAGCGCGTCCATCGTGTCTCATGCGGCCACCTCGGTCGGGGAAGCCACGTCGACGTGGCCAACGGTTGCGATCGGCAGCTGGAGGAAGCGTGTGCCCAGCCGCTTGAAGTCGTCTACATCGCCGGTCGCGAGGAAGCGATAGTCGCCGCGCCGATCGCGCGGCGCGGCGCTGCCGGCGGCCTCGAGCTCGCGCTCGACCTCGTCGACGATCGCCTCGCCTGAGGTCACGATCTCGACGCCGCGGCCGAGGCAGCGCTGGATCGCCGGCCGTACGAGTGGATAGTGGGTGCAGCCGAGAATCACCGTGTCGACGTCGGCCGCGCGCAGCGGCTCGCAGGCCCGCTCGACGGCCGCGACCGTGCGCTCGTCGATCTCGCCGCCCTCCTGGATAATCGGCGCGAGCTCGGCGCTGGCCACCGCATGCAACGTCGCCGCACCATCCGATGCCTCGCTCAGCGCGCGTTCGTAGGCGCCGCTGGCGACCGTCGCCGGCGTCGCGAGCAGGCCGACGCGGCCGTTGCGCGTGGTCGCTGCCGCCACGCGCGCCTCGGGGTAGATCACGCTGACGACCGGCACCCGGTCGGCAAGCTCCTCGCGCAGTCCGGGCAGCGCCGCCGAGGTAGCCGAGTTGCACGCGACGACGATCAGCTTCGCCCCCTCGTCGAGCAGGATGCCCGCGAGCTCGCGCGCGAAGGCGCGCAGCTCCTCCGGCTCACGCGTCCCGTACGGGAAGCGCGCGGTGTCGCCGAGGTAGAGGAAGTCCTCGTGCGGCAGCGACACGAGGCACTCGTGCAGGACGGTCAGGCCGCCGACACCGGAGTCGAACACGGCCACGGGCAGCTCGCGCTGGGACGACACAGCGAGCATCGTGGCACGCGGGTCGGCGGCGTGACCGTCCGCCGCTCAGAACTCCACCTTGCGTACGGCGTCCTTGATCTTGCCGAGGATCACGTCGCCGAGCTCCTGGCCCTCGTCGGTCTTGAAGCCCTTCATCGCGGCCACGACACCGGCCATGATCAGCGCGACGAGCAGGATCAGTGCGACGTACTCGACCGTGCCCTGTCCGGCCTGGCGACGCAGGCGATTGGACGTGGCGATCAGGTTGGCGTGGACGAGTCCGAACAAGCGATACATGCGATGACCTCCGTGGGATCGGATTGACGGAGGCCACCCTCGCCGTGGGCGACACACGGTTCTACGCGGTTGTGTGACAGAACGGCTGCGAAGATGCGCGCCTTATGTGCGGCATCGGCGCCCTCCTCGACCCGGCCGGCTCGGCCCCGCCCGATGCCGGGCGCCGGATGGCTGCCGCGCTGCGTCATCGCGGTCCGGACGGGGAGGCGGTCGTCGCGTACGGACCGACGACGCTCGTCCACCGCCGGCTGGCGATCGTCGACGTCGCCGGCGGCGATCAGCCGCTGCGCTCCGAGGACGGCTCGATCTCGGTCGTCGCGAACGGCGAGATCTACAACCACGAGGAGCTGCGCGCCGAGCTCGAAGGGCGCGGCCACCGCTTCGCGACCCGCTCGGACTGCGAGGTGATCGTCCACCTCTACGAGGAGCACGGCGACGACTGCGTCCGCCAGCTCAACGGGATCTTCGGCTTCGCGATCTGGGACGAGCGTCAGCGCCGCCTGCTCATCGCGCGCGATCCGCTCGGCGTCAAGCCGGTCTACTGGCACAGCGACGGTCGCCGGCTGGCGGTCGCCTCGGAGGTCGGCGCGCTGCTCGCCGCCGGTCTCGTCGAGCCGCGCGTCGACCGCGTGGCGCTCGACCATTACCTCGCCTGCCGCTTCACCCCCGCCCCGCGAACGCTGTTCGAGGGCGTCTCGAAGCTGCCCGCGGCATCGATCCTCGTCGCGACGGAGGACGGCCCGCCGCGCGTGTCGAGCTACCGCGCGGCACCTGCCGCGACAGCCACAGGGCTACGCGGGAGCGAGCTCGAGGACGAGCTGGTCGAACGCTTCGGCGCCGCCGTCGAGCGCCAGATGATGTCCGACGTCCCCTACGGCGCCTTCCTCTCGGGCGGCGTCGACTCGGCGGCGATCGTCGCCGCGATGGCCAGCCGTTCCTCCACCCCGCCCGAGACCTTCACGATCGGCTTCCCCGGCTACGGTGACGTCCTCGACGAGCGCGCCTACGCGGCGGAGTCGGCGCGGGCGATCGGCACGTCGCACCACGACACGGCGATGGAGCAGGACGACTTCACCGACGAGCTGGCGCGGACTGTCATGCACCTCGAGGAGCCGTGCGGAATCCCGTCGGCCCCGGCGCTGATGCAGCTGTCGCACTTCGCCGCGCGCTCGGTCAAAGTCGCGCTGTCGGGCCAGGGCGCCGACGAGCCGCACGGCGGCTACGGCCGCCACCAGGCCGCGCTCGCGCTCGGTGCTGCCCGCCACCTCGGCCCACTGGCGGCTCCTCTACGCGCGGCCGCCGGCCTGCTGCCGGGCAACGAGCGCGCCCGCCGTGCCGCGCGCCTGCTCGGCGACATGCCGGATGCCGAACGGCTGGTGCGGCTGGTCGAGATCACCGGCGAGGAGCTGCGCGGCCTGCTCGTCGGCGGCGCCGGCGAGCAGGCCGCCGCCGAGCGGACCGCGCTGGCGTCCGAGGTGCTCGCCGACGTCGGCGACCGGCCGCTGCTCGAGCAGGCGCTCTACCTCGACACCCACTTATTTCTGCCTGACGGGCTGCTGATCTGCGCCGACAAGATGTCGATGTCGGCGAGCCTCGAGCAGCGCGTCCCGTTCCTCGACGTCGAGCTGATGCGCTTCGTCGAGAGCATCCCCGCCGGTGAGCGCGTCGGCCCACGCGCCGGCAAGCGGCTGCACCGCCGCGCGATGGCCCAGCTCGTCCCACGCCAGATCGTCGACCGCCCCAAGCACGGCTTCTCGACCCCTTACGACAGCTGGCTGCGCGAGTCGCTCGGGACCGAGGTCGAGCGCCGCTACGCTCCCGGCGCCCCAGCCGCCGAGCTGATCGACTCCTCCACCGTCGCCGGCCTCGTCCGCGATCACCGGACCGGCAAGGCCGACCACAAGCGGATCCTCTACTGCCTGCTCGAGCTGTCGCAGTGGCACAGAACCTTCATCGAAGGCGAGACATGAAGCGCATCCTCTATGTACACAGCCGCAAGGCAAGCTTCGTGGCGATCGATCGCGAGATCCTCGCCGAGCGCTACGCGGTCGAGGACTACTACCAGCCGGGCCGCTGGCCGCACCCGCTGCGCCTGATCGCCGGCGTCTGGCGCGCCGACCTCGTCTTGTGCTGGTTCGCCTCCTGGCACAGCTTCTTCCCGATCACGCTCGCCTGGCTGCTGCGCAAGCCATCGGTGCAGATCATCGGCGGCTTCGACACGGCCAACATGCCCGACATCGGCTACGGCCACCAGCAGGGCGGCCTCCGCCGCTGGGCGAGCCGCTGGATCATGCGCCGCGCCGGCCGGCTAGTCACCAACTCGGAGTACAGCCGCTCGGAGATCGCCGCCAACACTCCTTTCCGGCCCGAGGACGTCACGGTCGTCCACCACGGCGTACCGGACCCGTTCGGCCCGATCGACGAGAGCCGTCCGCGCGAGCGGCTGGCGCTGAACGTCGGCGCGGTCGACGCCGGCACGCTCGTCCAGAAGGGCCAGCTCCCGTTCGTGATGGCCGCCCGCGAGTTGCCGGACGTCAAGTTCGTCCTAGCCGGCAAGTGGCTCGACGACTCGATCGACAAGCTCCGCGCGGTCGCCCCGCCCAACGTCGAGTTCACCGGCTGGCTCTCCGACGAGGATCTGACCGACCTCTACGCGCGCGCCACCGCCTACGTCCAGCCCTCCCGCCACGAGGGTTTCGGCCTCGCCGTCGCCGAGGCGATGCTCGCCGGCTGCGTCCCGGTGGTCGTCGACGTCACCGCGATGCCCGAGGTCGTCGCCGACGCCGGCGTCCTGATTCCCTCCCAGGAGCCCGAGGCCGTCGCCGCCGGCATCGCCAAGGCCCTCGAAGCCGGACCTCAAGGTGCCCAGCGCGCCCGCGACCGCATCCTCACCACCTTCCCACTCCAGATCCGCCGGGACGGCATCCTGGCCGTCGTCGCGGAGACCCTCCAGCAAACTCGATGAGTTCTTCTACACCCCAGACGATGCAAATCACTCATCGATACTCCGGGCGAGGGCAGACAAGAATCTGACGTAGCTTTCTACGGGCCAGAACTCATACAAAGCTCCAACTGTTGCCGGGCGAAGCAGGTTCGAGTCGTCCTACCCAGCCCCAGAGCGGTGAGCGGCATGCGGGCTCAGGAAGCTGCCAGCTCCTCCATCGTCGCCACCACCGAGCTCACGAGCGCATCCAAGTCGTAGCCGCCCTCGAGCACGGCGCCGGCCGGCACGCCCAGCTCGGTCGCCAGCTCAGCGACTCGCGATGCCATCTGCCCGTACGTCTCGGTGTCGAGCATGCAGCCGCCGAGCGGATCGTCGCGGTGGGCGTCAAAGCCCGCCGAGACCAGGATCAGGTCGGGGCGATAACTCAGAGCCGCCGGCAGCGCCTGCTCGTCGATCGCCGCCAGCCACTCCGCGGCGCCCGAGCCCGCCGCCTGCGGCAGGTTCATAGTGAACCCCTCCCCCACCCCGCTGCCGTTCTCGTCAGCGCTGCCGGTCCCCGGATAGAAAGGCCAGCGGTGCAAGCTGACGAACAGCACCTCGTCGCTGTCGTAGAAGGCCACCTGGGTCCCATTGCCGTGATGGACGTCCCAGTCGAGGATCAGGACGCGCTCCACGCCGTGGACGGCAAGCGCCTGACGAGCCGCGATCGCGACGTTGGAGAAGAGGCAGAAGCCCATCGCGCGGTCCGGCTCGGCGTGGTGGCCCGGCGGACGCAAAGCGGCGAAGGCGGTCGGCGCCTCGCCGCCGAGCAGCGCGTCCACGAGCGCGCACGCGCCCCCGGCAGCATGCAGCGCGGCGTCCCACGACGCCGGGACGACGGGTGTGTCGAGGTCGAGCGCCTGGCTGTGCGCACACGCCGCGCGGATCCGCTCGACGTGCTCCCGCGGATGAACGCGCAGCAGCTGCTCCTCGGTCGCCGCCGGCGCCTCGCGAACCTCCCAGCCGAGCCAGTCGCGCGCCGCCAGCGCGCCCTCCACCGCACGGATGCGATCGGCCCGCTCCGGGTGCATTCCGGTGTCGTGATCGAGCGACGACGGGTGACGGAGATAGAGCGGCGCCACGTTCCCGTTACCGTACCCGCGTCCGTGCACTCAACGACCGCTACAGCGCTCCGGACGGACGTGGCAGTGATCGGAGCCGGCGCCGCCGGCCTCTTCTGCGCGCTGACCGCCGCGCGCGAGGGCGCGCGGGTGACGCTCGTCTCGCGCACGCCGCTCGACGGGTCGGCGAGCTTCTGGGCTCAGGGTGGGATCGCGGCGGCGCTCGCGGCGGACGACTCGCCCGACCGCCATGTCGCGGACACGCTCGCCGCCGGCCGTGGCGTCGCGCGCGAGAGCGCGGTGCGGGTGCTCTGCGAGGAGTCGCCGGCGCGCGTCCACGAGCTACAACGGCTCGGGGTCCGCTTCGACGCCGACCGCCATGGCGCGCTGGCGCTCGGTCTCGAGGGCGGCCATTCGGCGCGACGGATCGTCCATGCGGGCGGCAGCGCGACCGGGCGGCGGATCACGCGCCAGCTAGCCGCGCTCGCCGCGACGCACGAGCGCATCGACGTGTTCGAGGGCACGACGGCCGACGCGTTGCTGGTCGCCGACGGCCGCTGCGTCGGGCTGCGCACCCGCCGCGGCGACGACCACGCGGAGATCCTCGCCCGTGCGACCGTGCTCGCGACGGGCGGGGCCGCGGCGCTCTGGGAGCGGACGACCAATCCGCCGGGATCGGTCGGCGTCGGGCTCGCGCTCGCCCACGCCGCCGGAGCCGATCTCGCCGACCTCGAGTTCATGCAGTTCCATCCGACGGGGCTGGTCGCCGACGGCGACGACGACGGCTTCCTCGTCACCGAGGCCGTCCGTGGCGAGGGCGCGAAGCTGCTCGACGGCGCCGGCAACCGCTTCGTCGACGAGCTCGCGCCGCGCGACGAGGTCGCGCTGGCAATCGAGTCCGAGCTGCGGCGCGGCGGCGCCCGGTCGGTGGCGCTCGACCTCAGCCCGGTCGACATGGGCCGCTTCCCGAACATCGCCGAGGTGCTCGAGCGCAACGCGATCGACCCGCGACGCGACACGGTTCCGGTCGCGCCGGCCGCCCACTACACGATGGGCGGCGTCGCGACCGACGTCGACGGCGGGGCGTCGCTGCCGAGCCTCTACGCGGTCGGCGAGTGCGCCTGCACCGGGCTGCACGGAGCGAACCGGCTGGCCTCGAACTCACTCGCCGAGTGCTTCGTCATGGGCCGCCGCGCCGCACTCGCGGCGACCGCGGAGCCCCCGGCCGCCGCGAGCGTCGGAGCTCACGCAGCGACGCTGCCGGACCCGCCTTCGGCGGCAACGCGCTCCGCGCTCTGGCGTCATGCCGGACTCCGCCGCGACGCCGAGGGCCTACGTCCGCTGCTCGACGACCCGTTCCCCGTCGCGCGCCTGATCGCAGCTGCCTGCCTGGCCCGCGAGGAGAGCCGGGGAGCGCATCAGCGCAGCGACTGCCCAAACGTCGACCCCACCCTCGACCACACCCACACGATCGTCGACGCCCGCGGCGACGCAACCCTGGAGCGCTGGGAGTGACCGGCGTCGACGAGCTGTTCCAGGAGGCGATGGCCTCGCTGGCGTCAGGCGTCTCGGTGATCACGGCGCGCCGCGCGGAAGGTCAGCCGTGCGGACTCGCCGCGACCTCGGTCTCCTCCTACAGCGCGAACCCACCGTCGCTGCTCGTCTCGGTCGCGCACGACTCGCGCTGCCATGACGCGCTGACGAACGCCGAGCACTTCGGCGTCCACATCCTGCATGCCGGCGAGGAGCCTGTCGCACGCGTCTTCGCCGGCCGCGGCGAAGACAAGTTCGCCGGCCTCGACTGGCGCTGGGACGACGACGTGCCCGAGCTCGCCGGGGCGCTCGCCTACTTGCGCTGCCGTCGCG
>CBFGZN010000136.1:0-7150 GCA_965653255.1 uncultured Solirubrobacterales bacterium
AGCGACGTCTCGAGCCCGCCAACCGTGCCGGTCAATCCGGACAACGACGACGTCAGGCCCCCGGTAACGCCCTCGAGCATGTCGGTTCGGCCGAGCAGCGAGTCGACGTCGTCCTGCAGTGTCGCCAGCAGGTCCGGATCGACGAGACCCTCGAGCAGATCGACACGCGCGAGGAGCTCGTCGAGCGAGCCGCCGAGCGAGGCGAAGTTGTTCTCCAGCACTCCGGTCCGCGCCGCGAGGCTGTCGATGTCGCCGCGCAACGCGGCGAACTGGTCGGCGTTCGACGCCGCCATCCCGTCGACACGCCGCGATAGCGCGGTCAGCCGCGCGTCGAGCTCGGCGATCATCCGCGCCAGGTCGTCGTTCGAGAGCGATGACGCCCGCGCCACGACGCCGACCTTGCGCACGGCGAACGCCGGCACCGACTGTTTGCGCAATCGCTTGACCTGCTTGCGCGACAGCTTCGCGACGGCGCGCACGCGGTCGCCGGCCTGGAGCGCGGACGGGGCGAGCTTCACCGACCCCTTCCCGCCTGGGCCGGGCGCCGACAGCCGCGCTCGCGGCGCGATCAGCACGCGCACGATGCCCTTGCGCAGCATCAGCCGCCGCTCCGATTGCTCGGTCAGCAGCAGCGGCACCGAAGTCCGCTTGCCCTTTGCCGTCGGCGGAGCGATCACATGTCCCTCAACACGTGTGGTCTTCGCCGACGCGGATGGCGCCGCGACGGCCACCAAGGCCACCGTGACGATCAGCGCTGGAATGAACCTAACCGGGGTCATGTGACCCTCCCTCTCTCAGTTCTTCGATTGACATGGATGCCCGTGTTCGGATTGGGCTGGGAAACTTGTGTGGCATGGATCTCGGACTGCGTGACAGGGCCTGCGTGATCACCGGCGGCAGCCGCGGGATCGGCCTGGCGACCGCGAAGCTGCTGGCCGCCGAGGGGGCGCAGCTGCTGCTCGTCGGCCGCTCGGAGCAGGCGCTCGTAGCGGCGGCGGCGCAGTGCGGCGAGCGCGTCGAGGTCCTCGCCGCAGACATCACCGAGCCCGATGCCGGCGAGCGCGTGATCGCCGCCTGCGAGCAGCGCTTCGGTCGCGTCGACGCGCTCGTCAACAACGCCGGGATGACCAAGATGGTCGCGCTCGATGAGCTCAGCGACAGCGACTGGCAGAAGCAGTGGGAGCTGCACGTGATGGCGCCGATGCGGCTGATGCGCGCCGCCGTCCCGCGGATGGCCGCCGCCAGCTGGGGTCGGATCGTCAACGTCTGCTCGTCGTCGGGCAAGCGGCCGTCGCAGCGCAACGCCGCCTACTCCGTCACCAAGGCCGCCCAGCTCTCGCTGTCGCGTACCTACGCCGACGCCTTCGCGCCCAAGGGCGTGCTCGTCAACGCGGTCGCGCCGGGCGTCGTCGGAACCGGCCTGTGGCTCGACGAAGGCGGGCTCGCCGACCAGACCGCCGCCCAGCAGGGCGTCGACCGCGAGCAGGTGATCGCCGGCCTTGGCGACAAGGTCCCGCTCGGCCGGATCGGCACCGAGGACGAGATCGCGGCCGTGATCGCCTTCCTCTGCTCCGAGCGCGCGTCGAACGTCGCCGGCGCCGCGTGGAGCGTCGACGGCGGCGCAGTTCCGACGATTCTCTGAGCCGGCGCGGTGGGCGCTCATCGGACGCCCGCCAGCGGTCGGGTCACGACTCGCGCGCCGGGTCCGTGGCGGCCCGCGTGCAGCACGAGCAGGCGCCTGACGGCGATCCGGCGCCCGGCACGGTCTCGCGCTCCCACGGTCAGCCGGAAGACGACCGGGCGACGCTCGGCCAAGGCGCGACGCGCCGCTGGACGCAGGCTGCGCGGCAGACGTATGTGCGGCCGTATGGCGCCCGCTCGCAGGCGCCGGGTGCGCCAGGCCCTGATCGCGATCCGCCGGCTGCCGACCCGCACGCTGCTGTGGACGACGACCCGGCAAGGCCGGTTGCAGCGTGTCGTGACTCGAAGCTTCCCGTGGCGCATCCGCTGGATGCGTGGCACGCGCAACTGCAGGCGTAACGGGCGCTCGCGACCGGAGGGCGTTCGTACCCCAGCGGGGGGAGCTTGCCTGCGCAGCGACGGCGTGTCGTCTCCGACCGTCGGCGTGGTCCCGCCCGGGGGCTCGGCCTCGACCGCGTCCCAGACGAGCCGCACGCTCGTCGCTGCGCCCGCGTAGGCGTTGTCGCCGGCGCCGTGGGGGAGCGAGGTGGCGACCTCGTAAGTGTGGGTGTCGCCTGGCGCGAAGTAGCCGAGCGGGATCGCGTCGACCCCGGTCAGCGGGCCGTCATAGGTCAGCGCCGAGCCGGCGACGTCGCGCACCGCGAGGGCCAGCCGCTCCGACAGGATCCCGCCACCGGGGCCGGGCGTGTCGACGATGTCGCGCGCCGACAGCGAGAACGTCCCACCGAGCGTGCCGCTGTTGGCGATCGTCACCGATCCGGCGACCCGGTCGCCTGGGCTGATCTCGGACGCTGTCAGCACGGGCATCCCGTCGCGAGAGTTCGTCTGGCTGAAGCTGCCGTCGAGCGCGGCAACGGTCACGGCGGGGTTGCCGCCGCCGGGCGGCGGCGCCGCAATGGCTGCCGCTGCCACCGCACAAAGCGGAACGAGGCCGGCCATCGCCCACCCACGCGCTCCCCACGGACGTCGTTGCGTGCGCATCAGAAGTCCCGGTCCGCGGCGCCCGACTCGGTCGCCGCCGTCGTCGAGAGCTGGTTCTGCGCGCGGTCGTAGGGGGTTGCGACTGGCGTCCACGCCATCGTCCCGGTGCCGGCGGCGGTGGTGCGCGCCGGCGGGGTCAGGCCGCCGGGGGCCGCGTAGGTGCCGAGTGTCACCGTCAGCGTGCTCCCGGCGAGCGTCATCGTCGAAGGCGTCGCGCCGACCCCGTAGGTGACGGTGCCGCCGACCAGCCCGCTCGCGTAGTCGGTCCGGCCGAGGTCGACGACGCCCAGCGGTAGCGCGGTCGCATTGGTTAGGTCGTAAAGCTGAACCGTGTCGTTGTTGAGCCCGATCCCAAGCAGGCTGTTGTCAATCAGTCGCACGACGATGTTGGTCGCCGTCCCGTCCCAGCCCGTCTGGATCGATTGCGGCTCGATCGGCTCGCTGAACGTCAGCCGGAGGGTGTCGCCCTGCTCGGCCAGGCCCGCGGCGCCGGCGTTGGTCGTCTGAACGTCGGCCGCGAGCGGGACGGTGTTGTCGACGGTCGCCGAGCCGTTGGCGCTGTTCGCGTTCGCCGCGGCGTCGGTAGCGGTGACCGTGAAGCTCTTCGCTCCCTCCGTCAGGACGGGGTTCGCCGTCAGGGCGGTCGCGCTGCGGTAGCCGTACGACACGCCGCCGGCGGAATAGGTCCCCGCGACGAGCGACACGGCGGTGGCGCCGGTCGTCAAGTTGCGGACGTCCGCGGTCACCGACGCGATGCCACTCGCCGGATTCCCCGTATCGGCATTGACGTTGGCGTAGACGTGGTAGCCGCCGCCCTGCTTGACGAATCCGGTAGCGCTACCGGCGGTCTTGCCGACCGCGACATCTGTGACGAGCGGCGGGCGGAAGTCGTCGGCGGCCTTGATCGAGTTGCCGTCGTTCGACGTTTGGCCCCCGAACGCGGCGAGTGCGACGCCCACCGTCTGTGCGAGCAGTGCCGCGCAGATGGCGAGCGCGAAGCCACGCGCTATCGACCTACGCGCCGGCACGGTCGATCTCTCCAGTGGGCGGCGGCTCGCGCCGCGGCCGCCAGATCAGCCACATCTCGTTGGCGACCAGCAGCAGGATGCCGATCGTGAGCGGCAGCTCGGGTCCGATCCGCCCCGCGACGACGGCGACATGACCGACCGCCGGCACCACGTAGAGCACCCGTCCGAGCTGTCCGTCGGCGGCGATCCGCCAGCGCTCGCCGTGGTTGTTCGCGTCGCCGCGCGTGACGAACCAGAAGTGGTCGCCGACGCGCCGGACATGCCGCACGCGGTGGGTGATCGTCCGCTCCTGGTCGGCCGGGTCGCGGAACATCATGATGTCGCCCGCCCGTGCTTCCGGCGGATCGATCCGCTCGGCTACGACCACGTCGCCAGGCGAGATTGCCGGCTCCATGCTCCCGGTCAGGACCGTGTAGGGCCGCGCGCCGAAGGCGAGCGGCCCGGCGATCGCAGCCACCAGCGCGGCGATCGCGATCCCCAGAGTCCAGGCAAGAACCCGCATGGCGTCATTCCCCGTTCGAACGACCGCTACTGGTTCTGTGCCTCCCAACGCAGGACGTGCGACCCTGTGGTCTGCCCCTGCGCGCTGTCCAGCGCACTCGCCGACAGCGTGGCCGTGACGCGGTAGACGACCGTGCTGCCGTTCGTCCACGAGGTCGCGCTCGTGCCCGGGTTGTCTGCCAGCCCGTTGGCGAAGCTGCTGTGGCTCGCCGCGAAGCTGGCAAGCGTCCCGTTGAACAGCGAGCCGCCGGAGTCCGGCGTAAAGCCGCTGCACGAGGGGAAGCTCGGCGACGTCTGCGTACCCGGCTCGATCTGCAGGTTGACCTGTGAGCCGAGCGCGCCGATCGAGCTCGGCGTATAGAGCTTGACCGTCGCGGCGAGCGAGCCGCTGTAGCTCACCTGGATGCACGATGCTGTGCTGTCGCCAGGCTTCGCCGCGGTCAGGCTGTAGAGCGCCGATCCGCCGTCGTTGTCCGAGAGTGTCACGGTGCCCGCCGAGACTACGTTGCCGGGGTTGTCCGTCTGGCTCGAGAAAGCCGAGAAGACGCCCGTTGCGGCCAAAGCGGCCAACACTGCGAACACGCCAAGCGTCCGCAGGACCTTCGTCCTTGTGTTCTGCATCACTGAACCCTCCTTGGGCTCAACGCGGATTCCTGGAGGGCTCCGCGTCCCTTCTGAGCCGTCGGTTTCGACCTGTTTCGTCATTTACAACTGCGGACTTGAGTCCCTGGCAGATGCCTCCCTCGACGGATGTACGACGGTGTTTGTCGTTTGAAACAGGCTGTCTAGTGCGCCGCTGAGAGCTGCCGCCGGCCGGGCGCCTAGCCTGGTGCCGATGCCCGAGCTGGATTACACGGTCCGCCGCTCCGATCGTGCACGCCGAGCGCGGATCCAGGTGACCGCCGAGGGAGTCGAGGTCGTCGTTCCTCGCCGGCTCTCGCTCGCTGAGGTCGAGCCGTTCGTCGCATCGAAGCAGGCCTGGATCGACCGTACGCTGCTGCGGATGCGCGCCGCCGACGCCGAGCGGCCGCGACCGCTGCTCGAGGACGGGGGTGAGGTGCCGTATCTCGGCGAGCGCTTGCGCCTACGAGTGGTGGTCGAGCCCGAGCGGCAGCGCTCGCATGTGGCACGTCGCGGCGAGGAGTTGCGCATAGCGGTCGCGGAACCGGGACCTGTCCCCGTCGAGGCCGCACTCGAGCGCTGGTACCGCGCCCAAGCTCGCACCGAGGTCGCGATCCGCCTCGACGTCGCCGTCGCCCGCGTCGAACAGTCCTACTCCAGCCTCCAGATCCGCGGCCAGCGCAGCCGCTGGGCGAGCTGCTCGTCGAAGGGCGGCATGAGCTTCAACTGGCGCCTGCTGCTCGCGCCGCCCGAGATCCTCGACTACGTCGTCGAGCACGAGGTCGCCCACCTCGAGATCCACGACCACTCGCCGCGCTTCTGGGCGTTGCTCGCCGAGCGCTGCCCTGACTACAGCAGGCACGAGCGCTGGCTGCGCGAGAACGGCGCCACGCTGCGCTTGCGGTAATCCGTTTCACCGCGCGCAGCGCGGGTAAGGCGCGAGCAGGTAGCGCTACGAGAGGAGTTGTGCGATGAACCGGCTGCGCGTTCTGACAATCCTGGTCGCCGCGGTCCTGCTGGCGTTCGCGGGCTGCGGCGACGACGACGGCGGTAGCGGAGGCGGTAGCGGAACGTCGAACGCTGAGAAGGTCGGCCAGGCGAAGGCCGAGGGCGACGTGACCTGGTGCATCGGCAAGGACACCAGCGGCGCGTTCACGACGGTCGTCGACAACTTCAACAAGGCGAATCCGAACGCCAACGTCGAGTTGCTCGAGCTGCCCGAGTCCGCCGACGACCAGCGGCGGCTGCAGATCCAGCGGCTGCGCGCCAAGTCCTCTCAGTGCGACGTGCTGGGCATGGACGTGATTTGGACCGCCGAGTACGCGGCTCAGAACTGGCTGCTCGACATGACCGACGCGGTCGAGGCGAAGGCCGATGCGTTCATCCCCTCGACGCTCGAGACGGCCAAGTATCAGGACAAGTACTGGGCCTTCCCGTTCAACACCAATGCCGGGTTCATCTACTGGCGCACCGACCAGGCCGGCGACCAGCCGCCGAAGAGCTGGGAGGACATCTACAAGCAAGGCCAGCGGGACGACGGCTTCATCTACCAGGGCGCCCGCTACGAGGGACTGACCGTCAACTTCCTCGAGCTGCTCTACAGCGCGGGCGGGTCGGTCGTCAGCGAGGACGGCAGCGAGGCGACCGCGGACAGCCAGGAGGTCCGCAACGTGCTCGACTTCATGCGCACGGGGATCGAGGACGGCGCGGTCCCGAAGGCCGTCACGACCTACATGGAGGAGGAGTCGCGCCGCGCCTTCGAGGCAGGCCGCGCGACCTTCATGCGCAACTGGCCGTATGCATACGCGCTCGCCAAGGAGTCTCCGATCGCCGACAAGTTCCAGGTCACGACCTTCCCGTCCTACGAGGGCAATCCCGGAGCTGGCGTGCTGGGCGGCTACAACCTCGCGATCTCGGCCTACTCCGAGAACCCCGAGGGGTCGCTGGCGTTCATCGAGTTCGCCACCCAGCCGGACCAGCAGGTGATCCAGGCGACCGAGGCGTCGCTGCCGGCCGTCGTCAGCAGCGTCTACGACAACCCGAAGGTCCAGAAGGCGGCGCCGTTCTCCACTGAGCTGCGCGATGCCGTCGAGCAGGCCCAGCCGCGTCCGGTGTCGCCGGTCTACCCACAGATCAGCGAGGCGATCTACACGAACGTGTATGCGGCGTTGCAGGGTGACAAGTCGCCGGACGAGGCCGCAACGGACATGAATGACGACATCCAGAAGGCGCTGGAGACCTTCTAGAGGAGCAACCGATGGAGGCATCGACCGCGAGGCTGGGAGGACGCCGGTCTCGCGGCGACCGCTACGGCCGCG
>CBFGZN010000137.1:0-7104 GCA_965653255.1 uncultured Solirubrobacterales bacterium
CGTAGATCCGCCAGCGGCCGTCGTCGTCGGTCGTCGCGATCCCCGCCACGCGCGAAACCGCGTCGTCGGTGCGCGCGGCGCCGACGAGCTCGACACGGCCGCCGCGGATTGGGACGCCGTCGGAGTCGGTGAGGTGCCCGCCGACGGCTTGGCCGGCGTGGGCGCTCGCCGGCTGCTCGAGGCGGGCCGTTAGCTTCGCCGCCAGCGGCCTGCGCGCGGGCGCCGTGAGCGTCTGCCAGCCGATCGCCTTGTTGCCGGCCGCGTCGGCGACGACGACCTCGACGGCGCGTATCCCATCCATCGGGCCGCTGGCGAGCGAGAACCGCAGCGCGGGCGGGCAACCGGGCCGGCAGGTGCCGCGCTGGAGGTCTCGGCGCCGACCGTCGATGACCAGCTCAACCGACCGCACGCCGCTGCCGGGGTCGTAGACGACACCGGCGAGGCGTCCGTCGCTGCGCACGGTGACGCCGTAGGCACGCGGCGCGAGCACGTCGGCGGGTGCCGCCAGCGCCACCGGCGCACGCTCGACTGCGGCCGATGTCGCCTGGCGCTCATCGCCGCCGACCGACGCCGCGACCAGAACGGCGCCGCCGACGATCACGACGGCGGGTAGCCCGACGATGGCGACGCGACGCGCGGCGGGACGCCGGCGTGCCGGTGTCGGCGGATCATCGTGTCGGTCGGGCCGTGGCTGCGGCCGGACAGGGGCCAGCGGCGGGGTGCGCGGCAGAGCTGCCGCGCCGAGCGCATGGTCGGGCGGGGCCGTTGCGGCCTGGCCGTCGCGCTCGCCGCGGGCTGCGCGCTCGAAGAACGTCTCGGAGTCGACGAGCCCGTCGACCACGGCCGCCCGGTGGGGCGTCACCGCTGCCAAGTGAAGTCCTCCCCCGGCTGGGCGGGCTGCGGCAACGTCGGCGCCGCCGGCACGGGCGCAGTGGGCGCCGACACCACGGGAGCCGCCGTAACCGGAGCAGGCGCCGACGGGACCGGAGTCTCGACAGTTCGGCTCGGCCGAGGCGCCTCGCGCCGATCCGGCACCAACCAGGCCGCCGGCAACGTCGACTCCCCGTGCCGCCAGGTCGGCTCCGAAGCCGCCTGCACGGTCGGACGGTCTACTCGCTCGCCGTCGCCGCCTCCGAGCGCGACTACGGCAACGACGACCGCGACGACACCGCCGAGCGCAGCGAGGGCGACCGAGCGCTTGAAGTCACCCCGGCGGGGCGACTCGACGGCTGCGGCGGCGGTGTCAGGCGGAGCGGTCTGCGGCATCTACAGACCGCAGACGCAACCCTCCGCTGACAGTGGTTTGACGCCGCGCTAGTCGGCGTCAGTAGGCCGTTCCGGCTTAGACCCGAGTCGGCGCATCCACCGGTAGAACTCGACACTCCGGAGAATGGGCATGCAAGCCCAGAGAAAAGCTGTAGCGGCAAGCATGGGGAGAGCCCACAGCAATCGTGCCCTTACTGCCATGCGCACAACCGGCAGAATCAATCTGACCGGATCCACTACACGTTCCTCGGCACGGAGGTCCGCTGCCAACTCGGCTAGTGCCTCGTCGGGTCCGGTCCAGAACGCAGGTCGCCATTGGACACGAGCGATTCGGGCCTCGAAGTACATCTCCGTCTGCGGTTGCACCCATCGGGCGACAATCGCTAAGGCGAAGGCTATGCGCACCGTCCACGCTTGCCCGTCTGGAATCAGCCAGTCCGCTGCTCGTCGGGCTAGCTTGGCCCGGATCTCGCGGATCACGCCGGCAACAGCCCAGAGCAGAGACATGCCTCCCACGACTAACAGAGCTGAAACGCTGTTCATCCCACTACACCCTTCAGATCAGAACGAATGACGCGATTGACACGCTTAGCCTGTTGCCACTCGTCGAACGCCGTCTCCGCCTGCTGGGCGTTGGTTGGATCTAGCCTGTAGAGCCGTCTTGGTCTCCGCTGCGCAGCCGCAGCGGCATCCTCTTCCTCCCAAGTCGAGGTGAGAAGGCCCAGGTCCTGCAGCCGGCTCAAGATCGGGTAGAGGGACCCCGACTTCAGACCAGTGTTCTTGATGATCTCCCGCCCGAAGCGCTCCGTCGTCGGTTCGTCGAGAAACAGTCGGAGAACCGTGGCCGTCTCATCACTGATTCGTCGGGGTTTACGAGCCATCCACACTAACTCTACCATGCACGGTAGACTTAACCGTCTACCCTCAGCGTTCCACCTATATCGCGCAGGAGCCCTGCGACGCCGCTAAGAACGGGCGGGCGAATCCCAGGCGGGCAACCGCGCGCTTCGCGCGTAGGCATTTGCCGAGTGACGGACCAGCCGTGTCGCTTGCTCGTCTTCGACGGGAAGGGCAAGCTCGGCGCCGGTTGGTACCCAGGGTCTTGCCTCCTGGTCCCCCTGCCCCTCGAGCAAGAGAGCGACGGGCAACGCAACGATGTCTACCTGACACCACGCGCGACCGATGAACTCTCCCGCAGCGAGAACGCCTGTTGCCGCGTCAAGCACGGGACGAATCAGATTGTCCGCCAGATCGTAGAGCTCTACCCGCGATCGTCGGCGACCTTCGTCGGGTCCAGCTAGCTCTAGCGCTGCGCCTACTGCTCCGGCGCCGTCAAGCGCGATCCGAGCTGTCGCATCGAGACCTCCTTCCACGTCATCACGATGCGCTCGGCCTCGATCGAGCCCAACGCTGACTGCGACGCCTGCGGGATGCGGGTCAAGCCACCCGCTGGACAATCCGGCTCGATGTGAAAGAGCCTCGCCAGCTCTGAGAACGGCTGTCGCCGCATCTGGTGTTGTTGCCCACTGCCGAAATCGAGGTGACAGCGTGTATGGCGCCAAACGAACGACGATAGAGGCACAGCCATCGCCGGGAAGCCGGAGGCCGTCAGCGCCGATCGCGAGTCCTAACCCATCCAGCATCAGGGGGAGCGGCCTCCTCGGATCGACCAGGCTGGTGGCGCGTTCCCGGGCTGCCTCTCCGCGCAGCGCCAGCTCAACTAGTTGGGCGCGGCTGCGGATCTGGGCCGCCCGGTAGGCGCGCTCGCCGCGTGAGCCTGCTCCAGGCCGCGCAGGGTTGCCAGCATCGGTGACGCCTGCGACCTCGCGAACGAAGACAGCTCCAGACTGAAGAACGACGTGAGGCGTGTCGGAGGACTCGTAGACGCGAATCACTCCGATCGGACCATCGGGATGCGAAAGCACCTTGGCCTCGAAGGCTGGCAATGGATCTATCTGGTCGCGTAGGCGGTCACGAACGGCGTCTACCAGTGTCAGATCATGGTCGGGATCGGCCCACGCGGATTCGCTGTTGGTGGGGGCGCCGTTCTTCACCCCCACTAGTACCCAACCACCAAGAGTGTTGGCGAACGACGCAACTGAGCTGGCTAGGCCGTATGCGCTGTCACGCCCGAGGTCGCTCTTGTGCTCCACGAACAGGGTCTCGTCGAGCTCCAGCATCCGGCTGAGATCGTCGGGTGAGAGGTCTACGAGCGCTCCATGCGCGCAAGAGCCGAGTGCCATTGCTGGAACCTCGCCGGTGCCCATACTGAGTGCGTAGAAGCCGCGATGTCTAGTACCGGCCGACAGGCGCCGCTAGTTCCTTGGAGTAGCGGCACAGCGGAACTGTCGCTGGACGTTGCCGGTCGCGTCAATGAACTCGAAGGTCGACCCGGTGTTGTCCAAAAGGACGACGGCCACCAGTTGGCCTGCTGTGGTGCTGGACTCGCTGACGTCGGCGGTGATCTCGCCACCGGGCGCTATTGGCTGTTGGGGATCAAGGAAGTTGACCAGCTCGGCGTAGGTGGCAAGCCGGCGACCGGCGACCTTGCACATGGCGTTGGCGATGCCATAGCTCTGTGCTGGCCGGACTGTGGCCTCGAAGCACGCATCGCCGGATGCGATCGTGCCGGCTGGACAGTGGTCCTTGAGCTGATCGGCGGTGAGTCCGCCGAGGGCGTCGGCAGCACTGGCTCGGGGCACTGTTGCGAGTTTGGACTCGTCGATCTCGCGACCTCCGAGCGTGCCCGCTCGAACGTCGCGACCGATGATCGTGCTGTCGGCGATGTCGCGGGAACGGACAGCACCGTCACGAATCTTCGGCGAGGTGACGGCCGCCTTGCGGACCTGCTTCTCGCCCACGCTGTTCTTGGGCAGGGCGGTTACGGCGTAGCCGGTGCCGCCGAGCGCGACGAACAGAGCGATCAGCGAGACGATCATTGCGGGGCTTGGGCGGCGGATCAGCTTGCGCATGTGGCGGTCCCTCCGGCGGACAGGTTCACTGGTTGGTCGGCCTGGGCCGATTGTGGCGGATCACAGTCCTTGGACGCGCAGCTTGCGAGCGACCGTGCGACCGGCCGCGAATGGGAAGCCGGCCTCGGAGGGGATGCTGGCCCGCAGCTTGAAGATGACCAGGCCGCGGACGCTAACCACTGGCTCAGTGTGCTGCCAGCGGCCGGATGCGTCGGTTCGGACGAGTCGGAACGGCGCCCACTGTCTGCCGGTCCACTTGCGAAGCTCGATTAGCTTGCCATTGGGCGGGATCGGCCCGCCTCGCACTCGGCCCTTGAACGTGACCGTCTCGCCGTTGAGGATGCGCGACGGGTTGAGTGTGAAGGTGCTGGATGCCGGGACGGCGACCTTGACCTCCGTAGTCGATGGCCGGATGCGCGTTGCGCCGCCGTAGCGGAACTGGATCGTGCGGCTGATGGTGCCGCGCACCTTGTAGTTGAATCGGCCGTCGCGATCGGTCCTGACGATGCCCGTCGCGGCGAAGCCCGCGCCGGGCAGCTCAGGACGCGCGAGAACCTGGATCGGGACATCGTCAAGCGGCTGGCCGTCGGGGTTGGTGAGGACGCCTTCGACGTCGGCGCGGTGGCCGCGAGCGACTGAGAAGCTCGATCGGAAGCGGACGACGCGCCGCTTCACAAGCCGCTTACGCTTGCCGAGTCCGACCTTGCGCCTGACCGTTGTGACGTGCTCCCGCCCCGCGCGCAGCTGCGTCTTGATTCGCACAGGGAACTGGCGCAGCGCTCGCGCCTGGTTCGCCTCGAGGCCGGTCGAGGCGTGGTTGCCCGCGCGGTCGTCGGCCTGCGCGCGCAGCTCGTAGCTGCCGTCGGCGAACCGCTCGTCGTCGATCTGCGCAACGAGCCGCTGACCTTCGACGGTCGTGGCGAGCTCGCGCCAGGTGTTCGTGCCAACACGCCGGATCTCGAGCTGGCCGCCCGCGAGACCCGATAACAGATCGTTGATCGCCGCCGACGCCTGGACGGGCTCGTTGGGATCGTGCGCGTCGATCGTGAGTGCAGGTGCGGCGCGATCCAGACGCAGCTGGGCAGGCCGCGCGTCAACGATGTTCGCAACGTTGCCGGCCTCGTCCCGCACGACCGCCCGCAGCTCGTAGGCACCGTCGGCAGGCAGGTCGATCTTCGGCGTGGCGGTGGGATCGGCCTGGTTGATCGGGTAGGCGTCGCTGCACGCGGTTCGACCGGGGCGGCAGAGCTGCCAGGAGCCGCCGATGATCGGCGAGCCGCCATCTGCCACCGAAGGCCATGCCACGGTGAAGCCGTTGGCTTTGCGCCATCCGTCGCCGCTGACGACGCTGGGGGCGACTTGGGCAGGTGGCACGTTGTCGACACGGATCGTACGCGCCGTGGAGATCGTGGTGTCAGAACCGTCGATCGCCACCACATCAACGCGGTGGGTGCCGCTCGCGAGGTTGGTCGTCCCGAGATCGAAGCCGCCCGACCTGTTGCTACAAGGCGTGGGAATGGTGTAGTCGCAGCCGTAGTTGATGGCGTCAACGAGTCCGCCGTCTACGTAGAGCTGAACGGCCTTGCTCCCGATGTTGTCACTCGCCGAGAAGCTGACTGTCCGGTTGGACCGAACCCAATCGTTGTTCTCGATGCCGCCCATCGACACGCTGGGACCGGAGAAGTCGTTGAGGTGAACGACGGCCGAGTAGGTGTGCATCGTCGCTCCGCTACCGCAGCTCCCTGCGCCGCACTGGACGTTCTGGGTGAGGCTGGTCGTGCCGGCGGGTGTCCATAGCGGGACCGGGTTGGGCCACTCGGAGCCGCTGGTCCATCCCGCCGCTCCGGGCTGAGCTGGGTATCCGATGAGTCGCGTGTTCGAGACGCCGCCTTGGGCGCTGATCTCAGTGGCCCATGAGGGTGTGTCGCGAGCGAGACGTCCTGACCAATCGAGCCGGGTGATGTGGGTGCCACCGGGCGCGGTGAACCACCATCGGGAGAACTCGCCGCCGTTGAACGTGCGGCCGGTCGCGCGTGTCGACATGCCGCGCGTGTTGATGCCGCTGCCTTGCGCGCTCGGGCAGAGCGCGTAGCTGTTGACGCTGCCGCCCTGAACCCACCATGCGTTGACGTTGTGCGTCGGCCCGGCGGCGTCGCAGGACGAGACGGCGTAGGTGCCGGCAGCGGCGACCTGCGGGGTCACAAGAGCGGCGATGACGACGGTCGCGGCGATGAGCGCGCGGGCTGGCATGGGCAGGTTCCTCCTGGTGGTGCTTGGGGTCGGCATCGCTAGAGCCCTCCGAACGTCGAGCCCGACGACCCGCCGCCCCCGCCCCCGCCGCCTGAAGCGGCGGGCGGTGGCGGCGGTGCTGGGGTCGCGGTTGCTGTGGGATCGCCACCGAGTCCGCTAACGGCGTCGCTGGCTGTTGCCGGCGCCGGGGTTGGCTCGTTGGCGGCCTGTGCGTCGGGCGCTGGATCGGCCTGGCCCCGCGCGACGGGCTGCTCGGGCACCGTCGTCAACGGCTCGACGACCGGCGCGACGGGAGCCTCGACGACCTTGGGCTGCTGAGGCTCGGCATTGGAGTCGTCGGTGCCTGGGAGCTTGTCGACGAGAGCCGCCGGCCCCTGGGTGACACAGACCGTGGCGGCATAGCCGCCGGCGCCCATGCACGCGAGGACGCCGGCCACGACGGCTTGACTGACTGCGCCGCCGCCGCGCAGGCCGCCGCCAGCGGCGACCTGTGTCGCTGCCTCCTGTGCGGACCCGCCGCGACCGACGAGATCGGAGACCTGCTGCTTGATGCTGGAGAGCATGTGGCTGATCCGTCCCGATGAGGGCGGCGCGGCTCCGGCGATGGCAACGGGCG
>CBFGZN010000138.1:0-7058 GCA_965653255.1 uncultured Solirubrobacterales bacterium
CGGCGGCAGCGACGGCTTCGTCTCGTTCGAGTGCACCCCCGACGTCGCCGACGACGCCCAGGCGACAGTCGCCCAGGCGCTCGATCTCTGGCGGCGGCTGAGCCTGTCCAACGTCCTGATCAAGGTGCCCGCCACGCGCGCGGGCGTCAGCGCGATCGAGGACCTGACGGCGGCCGGCGTCAACGTCAACGTGACGCTGCTGTTCTCCGTCGAGCGCTACGAGGAGGTGCTCGACGCCTACCTGCGCGGCCTCGAGCGGCGAGTCGTCGCCGGTCGGCCGGTCGCGGGGATCGTCTCGGTGGCGTCGTTCTTCGTCTCGCGCGTCGACGCGAAGGCCGACGCCGTGCTGGCGCCCGACTCGTCGCTGCGCGGGCGCGTGGCGATCGCCAACGCCCAGGTTGCCTACGAGCGCTATCGCGCCCGCTTCGCCGGTGAGCGCTGGGAGGCGCTGCGAGACGCCGGCGCGCGAGCTCAGCGTCCGCTGTGGGCGAGCACCGCGACCAAGGATTCCGCCTACTCGGACGTCCTCTACGTCGAGCGGCTGATCGCGCCCGGCGTCATCAACACGATGCCTGAGAAGACCCTGCGCGCATTCGCCGACCACGGCAACGTCGAGCCGACCCTCAGTGGCGGCATCGAGGAGGCGGGCGCGCTTCTCGTGTCGTCTGCCGCACAGGGCGTGGACCTCGACGCCATCACCAGCGAGCTCGAGCGCGAGGGAGTGCAGGCCTTCTGCGACTCCTACGACGACCTGCTCGCCCGCATTGATTCCAAGCTCCGTCAAGCAACCCAGACGCAATAGGAAAGAGAGTCCGTCATGGCCATCACGAGACCCCAAGAGCGTTCTTCCACCCACGACCGAATCGCCCCCTCCACCAACGGCGGAACCGCGACCGTCGCGCGCGCCGACTGGGGCGATCCCCGTTACCAGGCGTTCGCGCTGCTGCGGCTCGCCTTCACTGTGGCGCCGATCGCGTTCGGGCTGGACAAGTTCTTCAACGTGATGGTCGACTGGCCGATCTACCTCGCCCCGTGGATCAACGACATCGCACCGGGCACCGCACAGCAGTTCATGTACGCGGTCGGCGCGATCGAGATCGTTGCCGGCATCGCCGTCGCGCTCAAGCCGCGCTACGGCGCCTACATCGTCGCCGCCTGGCTCGGCGGAATCGTGATCAGCCTGCTCACCTACTCCGGCTACTACGACATCGCCCTACGCGACTTCGGCCTGTTGCTCGGCGCCCTGACGCTCGCCCGGCTCGCCTCGGTATACGACCCGCCGCTGCACCTTCGGGGCTAGGATTCACGGCCCCTGGAGGGGTGGCAGAGCGGTTGAATGCACTGGTCTTGAAAACCAGAGTGGGCGCAAGTCCACCGCGGGTTCGAATCCCGCCCCCTCCGCTAGCGCCCTGTAGAACTCCCGCATGAAGAAGCATCGGATCTACACGATCGGCTTTGCGCGCGTCTATCCCCTGTACGTCGAAAAGGCAGAGAAGAAGGGACGGACGAAGGCGGAGGTCGACGAGATCGTTCGCTGGCTCACGGGATACGGGCAGGACGAACTGGAAGCTGTATTGGAGGGCGACACCGACCTCGAGACGTTCTTCGCGGAAGCTCCCCGGCTGAACCCCTCGCGATCCCTGATCAAAGGCGTGATCTGTGGCATCCGGGTGGAGGAGATCGAGGAGCCGACCATGCGGGACATCCGCTACCTCGACAAGCTCATCGATGAGCTGGCGAAAGGCAAGTCGATGGAGAAGATCCTGCGGACCCAGTAGATCGATGGACGCCGCGCATCCGGTGGCCTAGCCTGGATCCATGCGGAGCTGGGATCTGGAAGGGCTGGGGTTGGAGGCGCGCAGGCCGGAGATCCTGTCTTCTGGGGATGCGGCGAGGGTGATTGCTCTGGTGCTGCCGGCGGGGGAGCGGTTGCAGGAGCATGAGGTGCATGAGCGGGCCTGGTTGGTCGTGCTCGATGGGGAGGTCGAGGTTGAGGCGGACGGGGAGTCGGTCGCGGGTGGACGGGGGCTGGTTGTGGAGTTCGGGCCGCGGGAGCGGCATGAGGGTCGCGGATGCGCGGCTGTTGCTAGTGCTGGCGCCTTGGCCGGGCGACGGGCATCCGGGAGCGATGACGCTCGACGAGAAGGCGCACGTGCGCGAGCGGGCGCGCGACCGGGCGGAGCCGGGCTAGCCGTCGCCTAGGTGGCGGTGGAGGAAGGCGAGCTGGTCGGTGACGACCGCCTCGTGCTCGGGGCCGTCGTAGATGTCGAAGTGGTCGACGCCGGGATAGGTGCGCAGCTCGCCGTGCGGGGCGGAACGGGCGGCCTTGATCGCGGGGCCGGGGGCGGCGACCTGGTCGGCCTCGCCGACGCAGACGAGCCAGGGGCAGTGGAGGGTGGCTGCGTGGCGGGCTGGGCGGTAGGGGCGGCCGAGCAGCCAGCGGGCGGATGCGCGGTTGCGCCAGCGCGAGTCCTCGCCGGTGGCGACGATCTGGCGCCAGCCGGCCTCGCTGTCGGGGGCGTTGATGAAGGCGGCCTCGTCGGGCTGGCCGACGGCGGGGAGGTGCTTGCCGAGCAGCGCGGCGCGCAGCATCTGGGCTCGGACTCGCGGTGGCGATCGGTGCGACTGGCGCAGGAGGTCGAGGAACGGGACCTGACTGATCGCGGCGGCGACGCCCGGATCTTCCGCCGCCGCGGCCAGTGCGTTGCCGCCGCCCATCGAGGAGCCGAACGTGGCTACTCGGGAGGAGTCGACGTCAGGCAGCGAGCGCGCGCAAGCGATCGCGGCGCGCCAGTCCTCGAGCTGACGTCGTAGATCGAACAGGTCCGGCTCGCCGCCGCTGTCGCCGAAGCCGCGGTGGTCGAAGACGAGCGCGGCGAAGCCCGCCGCCGCGAAGCGCTCGGCGAACGGGCCGAGCCGGTCGCGGCGCGTTCCGGACAGGCCGTGGGCCATGACGACGATCGGAGTGGCAGCTGCGTCGCTTGCGGCCGGATACAGCCAGGCGGCGCAGGAGTCGGCGCCTGAGGGGAAGACGAGCTCTTGACGGTCCATTCCAACTCAACGGTTGGCGATGGCGGTCTGTGAGATCGCCTATGGCGCGCACGCGGCGGTGCGTGGTGGTGCGTACACCACCGTTTACACCGGCTCGCCTCCTTGAACGACCAGCCGCGCGACGAAAGTCTGGGGGCTGCCCGGCTAGCGCCCGGCCTCTCCCGATGCCCGACTCGCTCTCCATCTCAGCCGCAGCGCCCGTCGTACCCCGTGGCTTGCACGGCCTGCGCCTGGTTTCCGACGACGATGCACTGTTGCAGCGGGCCGCCGAAGCGGCGGTCGAGTTGGCCGGCGCGCTGCTGCAGCGCGGCGAGGCGGTGGCGGCGCGCGACCTGCTCGACGGCGCTGGGAAGGCAGCGAACGCACTCCCCGACGCGACGACGCTGCGCGCCGCGATCGACGACGCATGGGGCCAGGCGGACGACGTCGCCGCAGGCGCGCTCGACGACTGCGACGCGTTAACGCTCGCCGAGCTGCGCGTGCTGCGCTTCCTGCCGAGCTACCTCACGCTCGGGCAGATCGCCGCGCGGTTGCAGGTCTCGACCAACACGGTCAAGACGCAGGCGCACGCCGTCTACCGCAAGCTCGGCGTGTCGTCGCGCTCCGGTGCTGTCGAGCGGGCCGCGGCGATTGGGCTGGTCGAGGGGTGGCCGATGCGTTCCGCGACGCGTCGATGCGCTTGAGTACAACCATGGCCGCAGGCGACACCGCTGCCCCCGCCGATCGCGGCCGGGCCGCGCGCGCGGAGACCCCGCGCTCCGCCCACGGCGACTGGCAGCCCGCCGACCGTCCCGATCCGGTTAAGACCCTCGTCGGACAGGCCGCGACGCGCGTGCCTGAGCTGCTGCCGATCCGCTACGGCCGGATGCTCGTCTCGCCCTTCGCGTTCTTCCGCGGCGCGGCAGCCGTGATGGCGGCCGATCTCGCCGAGACGCCGACCACCGGACTGACGGTCCAGCTCTGCGGCGACGCTCACATCGCCAACTTCGGTGGCTTCGCGGCCCCCGACCGGCGGATGGTCTTCGACCTCAACGACTTCGACGAGACGCTGCCCGGCCCGTGGGAGTGGGACGTCAAGCGGATGGCCGCCAGCGTCGAGATTGCCGGCCGCGACCGCGGCCAGTCGCCGGAGCGGCGCGCGGCGGCGGTCCAGGCGACGGTCCAGGAGTACCGCACGGGGATGCGGATGTTCGCCGAGCAGGGCAATCTCGACGTCTGGTACGCGCGGATGGACCTGCAAGGGCTGCAGGACCGCTTCGGCGCGGACATCGAGCAGGCCGACGCCGCGCGCGTCCAGCGCAAGGTCGCGAAGGCCGAGCGCAAGAACAGCCTGCGCGCGCTGACCAAGCTGACCCACAGCGTCGGCGGCCGGTTGCGCTTCGTCAGCCAGCCGCCGTTGCTGGTGCCGATCGAGGAGCTGCTGCCGCCCGACGTTGCCCATGACGAGATCGACCGCGTTGGTGCGCTGGTCCATAGCTACGCCGACAGCCTCGCCGACGACCGTCGCCACCTGCTCGAGAGCTACCGCTACGTACACCTCGCGCGCAAGGTCGTCGGAGTCGGCAGTGTCGGCACGCGCGCATGGGTCGTTCTGCTCGAGGGCCGCGACGGCAACGACCCGCTCGTGCTGCAGGCGAAGGAGGCGGTCGCGTCGGTACTCGAGCCGTTCGTCGGCGAGAGCGGCTACTCGCGCCACGGACAACGTGTCGTCGAGGGCCAGCGGCTGATGCAGGCGGCGAGCGACATCTTCCTCGGCTGGGACACCGTTACGGGGCTCGACGGCGTGCCGCACGACTACTACATCCGTCAGCTCTGGGACGGCAAGCTGTCCGGCGATCTGATGGGGATGACCGACAGCGGCTTCGCCGCCTATGGGCGCAGCTGCGGCTGGTCGCTCGCGCGCGCCCACGCGCGTAGCGGCGACCGGCATGCGATCGCCTCATACCTAGGTTCCGGACGCTCCTTCGACAAGGCGCTCGTGCAGTTCGCCGCCGCCTACGCCGACCAGAACGAACGCGACCACCAGGCGCTGGCCGACGCCGTCGCAGCCGGAACGGTCGTCGCCGAGCAGGGGGTTTGAGCGGTGCGCTCGGTGACATACGGCCAGGAGCTGGTCTGGGAGCCGGTCGCGCCGAAGCTGAGGCCTGGCCGGCTGCTGCTCGCCTGGGTCGTCGGTGCCGTCGCGCTCGCCTTTGCGGCCTGGGTCGTTCCCGGAGTCGAGCTCGACGGCGCGCTCGCGGCGCTGCTCGTCGTGCTCGCGATCGGGATCGTCAACGCGGTCCTGCCACCGCTGTTGGCGGCGCTGCGACTGCCGTTCACGCTCGTGCTCGGATTCCTGTTGGTGCTGTTCGCCGACGCCTTCGCGCTGGTGATCGCGGGCGACGTGCTGTCGGGCGACGTGCGCGTCGACTCGTTCGGCGACGCGCTGCTGGCTGCGCTCGTGATGGCGATCGCGAGCATCGTCCTGCAGGTCATCCTCGGCACCAACGACGACGACGAGTACTCGCTGCGCGTCACCCAGCGGATCGCCCGTCGGCTCGGCCCGGTCGAGGCGACCGACGCCGCCGGGATTGTCTTCCTCGAGATCGACGGGCTCGCGCTGCCGATCCTGCGGCGCGCGCTCAGCGACGGCAGCGCGCCGGCGATGGCGAGTTGGATCGCTGACCATGGCTACCGGCTGACCGAGTGGGAGACGGACCTCTCGTCGCAGACCGGCGCCAGTCAGGCGGCGCTGCTGCTCGGCTCGAACGACGACATCCCCGCCTTCCGCTGGGTCGAGAAGGAGAACGGGCGGCTGATCGAGTGCTCGTCGCCGTCGGACTGCGCGGAGATCGAGGCGCGCCACTCGACTGGCGAGGGGCTGCTCGCCAACGGCGGTGCGAGCCGCGGCAACCTGCTCTCCGGCGACGCCGAGGAGACGATCCTGACCGTCAGCCGCACCGACGCCGAGAAGCGCGCGAACCCCGGCTACCGCGCCTTCCTCGCCAACGGCTTCAACGTCACGCGCGCGCTCGTCCTGTTCGGCTGGGAGATCGTGCTCGAGCTGAGCGCCGCCGCCCGCGCTCGCCGCCGCGACGTCCGCCCGCGCGGCCACCGCGGCGGCATCTACCCGCTGATGCGCGCGGCGATGTGCGTGCTGGTGCGCGACCTCGTCGTCTTCGGCGTGCTGACCGACATGATGCGCGGTCGCCCCGCCGTCTACGCGACGTTCGCGAGCTATGACGAGGTCGCTCACCACTCCGGGCTCGAGCGCGCCGACACGCTCGAGGCGCTGCGCAAGCTCGACCAGCAGTTCGCCCGGATCGAGCGGGCGCGCCGCCACGCGCCGCGCCCCTACGAGATCGTCGTGCTGTCCGATCACGGCCAGACCCAGGGCGCGACCTTCCTGCAGCGCAACGGCTACGGGCTCGAGGAGCTCGTCGAGCGGTCGCTGTCCGCGGGCGCCAGCGTGACCGCCGTCGCCGACGGCGACGAGCAGGCGAACGCCGTCGGGCGCGCCGTCGACGAGGCGACCGGTCGCCGCAAGCGCAAGCCGGACCGCCGTGACGTCTCAGGCCGCCAGGCGGTCGTCCTCGGCTCCGGAAACCTCGGCCTGATCTACCTGATGGAGGAGCGGCGCCGGCTCACCCTGGAGGAGATCGAAGCACGCCACCCGCAGCTGATCCCGGCGCTGCGCGAGCACCCACACGTCGGCTGGCTGCTCGTGCGTTCGGAGCGGGAGGGTGCGCTCGTCCTTGGCGGGAGCGGCAAGCGCTACCTCGATGACGACCGCGTCGAAGGCGATGATCCGCTGATGCACTTCTCGCCCCACGCCGCCGAACATCTGAAGCGGACCGACGGCTTCGCCCACGTCCCGGACATCGCCGTCGGCAGTTTCTACGACCCCGACCTCCAGGAGGGCTGCGCGTTCGAGGAGCTCATCTCGTTCCACGGGGGGATGGGCGGCGCCCAGACGCGCGCCTTCATCCTCCACCCCGCCGAGCTGGCGGCGCCGCCGGAGCCCGTGG
>CBFGZN010000139.1:0-7057 GCA_965653255.1 uncultured Solirubrobacterales bacterium
GGTGTGCGGGATGAAGCCGTAGTTGGCCGGGTAGAACATCGCCGTGTGCAGGAAGCGGTCCACCATCAGGGCGCCGCTTTCCTTGTCGATCTCGTACTTCTCGAACAGCGGGACCTTCTTGTCCTCGTAGAGCTCGAGTCGTGGCAGCAGCTCGGGCGCCGTGCGGTTGAAGAACGACTGCAGGCGGTGGTGCTGCTGCTCGTCGTCGACGATCGCACGGTCGAACTGCTTGGAGAAGATGTCGCGCACGACGCGGACCGAGAGGTCGGCCTCCTGGAAGATCATCGCGGGGGCCTTGGCCTCCTTGGCGCGCTCCTGGAGCACCTCGTGCAGTTTGTGGAGGTACTTGATCTCGTGCTCGAAGTCGGCCCGCTTGGCACCCTGCGCGGCGGTCCGGACGATCACTCCGCCTTCGCCGACCTCGAGTCCCTTGGCCTCGCGGCGTACGCGGTCGCGCTCCTTGTCCTCAAGCCGGCGCGAGACGCCAACGCCCTCGCCCTGCGGCGTGTAGACGAGATAGCGGCCGGCGATCGAGAGCTGCATCGAGAGGCGCGAGCCCTTCGACTTCAGCGGATCCTTGATCGCCTGGACGACGATCTCCTGGCCGGGCTTGAGCAGGTCGCCGATCTGGCGGCCCTTGCCGCCGCCACGGCCGCGGCGCGCGACCTCGACGCCCTCCATGACGATGTCATCGGCGTGCAGGAAGCCGTTCTTGTCAAGCCCGATGTCGACGAACGCCGCCTCGAGACCGGGCAGCACGTTGTCGACGCGGCCCTTGTAGATGTTGCCGACGATCGAGCGCGATCCACGCCGCTCGACGTAGAGCTCGGCGACCTTCCAGTCGTCTTGCTTCTGCTTTTGCGGGGGACGGCCTCCACGGCCATCGCCCTTTGGCTTGCCGTCCTCAGCGGAGAGCGTGCCCTCCGCCTCGAGGATGGCGACTCGTGTCTCGCCACGGTCGGCCGTGACAAGTACTTGCTTTTTCAAAAGGTCCTCTTCTCATATGACTAGGTCCCGGCCCTTCGCGAACGCCGTCTCGCGCGCCTGCGCGTGGACGCTCTGCAGAAGTCCGAGAGCAATGAAAGTGGCGATGACCGAGGATCCGCCGTAACTCATGAGAGGCAGCGTGATGCCGGTGATCGGCATGATCCCGATGGTCATGCCCACGTTTATGAAGATCTGATGCATAAGCATTGCAAGAACGCCGGCCACGATCAGTGTTCCGAACAGATCCTTGGCCATCGTGAGGATGCGCAACGTGCGCCAGATCAGCAGTGCGAACAGGGACAGCACTAGCGCCGCCCCCATGAATCCGAACTCCTCACCGACCACGGAGAAGATGAAGTCGGTGTGGTGCTCGGGTAGGAAGTCGAGCTTGGTCTGGGTCGCTTGATCACCGCGGCCGGTCTTGCCGCCGGCGCCGATCGCGACCTGTGATTGAAGTTGTTGGTAGCCCTGCTTTGCAGGGTTCTCGGAAGGACTCAGGAAGGCTGTGAGACGATCCTGCTGGTAGGGCTCGAGCACCTCGACGCCGAGCGCCGGAGCACCGATCAAGACGATCGCCGCGGCGGTCGCCGCGAGCGCCCCAAGCGCGGCGAAGTGCGTCCACGGCGTGCCGGCAACGAACAGGATCACCAGCGCAATCGAGATGTAGACCATCCCGGTGCCGAGGTCCTGCGAGATCACCAGCAAGGCTGGGATCAGCGCCAGCAGCATCACGATGCCCGTCGTCCGGCGGTCGCCGATCTGGCGGACGCGGTCGACGATCACGGCCGCCAACGTGAGGATCAGCAGGATCTTGCCGAGCTCGGAGAACTGCAGCTCGAAGAAGCCGAGCTCGATCGCGCGGCGCGTGCCGTTGGTGACCGCGCCAAACGCGAAGACGAGCATGATGCCGCCGATCAAGACGCCGTAGATCTGCGCCTTCCAGTCGCGCAGACGGGTGTAGTCGAGCCGCGAGATCACGAGCATCAGGCAGAGCCCGATCGCCGCGAAGGCGATCTGGCGGTAGAGGAAGTGGTGTGGGCTACCCGCGATGTCGTCGCGTGTCGCCTCGCCGATCGTGTAGAGCGAGCACGCCGTCAGACCGAGCACCGCCAGCAGCAGCAGCGCGTCGATCCGGACGAAGCTCGGTCCCGAGCGGTCTCGGAACTCGCGCACGGTGGCGCCGAGAGGGGTCGCCTGCATCAGTGGTCCACCCTACTCACCGCTAGTCCGGCGCCGTCCCGGCGAGAACCTCGCCGTTGTCGTTGACGTCGAGCAGCGGAGTGAGGATCTGACGCACCGCCGGTGCGGCTGCCTCGGCGCCGAAGCCGCCACCCTCGATCGTCACGGCGACGACATAGCGCGGGTTCGGATATGGGGCGAGCGCGACGTACCAGGACTGATCGCCCTGGGGCGTCTGGGCGGTACCGGTCTTGCCGGCGATCTCGACCGGGAAGGTCTCGAAGACCGGCGTCGAGGTTCCGCCCGGGTCGTTGGCCGCCGAGTGGAGCCCCTCGAGGATCGCCTGGCGGTACTCGGGCGCTATGTCCACCCGGCGCGCGGGCGGCGAGGCGAGCTCCTGCAGCACCCGACCGGTCGAGTCCTCGATCCGCAGACCGAGGTGCGGCTTGACGACCTTGCCGCCGTTGGCGATCGCCGCGTAGGCGATCGCCATCTGGAGCGGGTTGGTCAGCAGGTCGCCCTGACCGATCGAGAAGTTGACGTTGTCGCCGACTGTCCAGGGCCGGTCGGTCAGGCCGCGCTTGTACCAGTCGTTGCGCCACTCGGGCGTCGGCACGCGGCTCGTCGCGCTGGCGTGAATCTCCTGCTCGTTCGGCAGGTCGATCCCCGTCTCGCGACCGATGCCGAGCTTGTGCGCCCAGCGCTGGATCAGCAGCCCGTCGCCGCTGCTGTCGGCCTCCTGGCCTAGCAGGTAGAAGTAGACGTCGCTGGAGACAGACAGCGCGCGGCGCAGGTCGACCGGACCGTTGACCGCCTTGCCGGCGTTGATGAAGTCGATGTCGCCGATCCGGATCGAGCCGCCGTCGTTGACGACGTCACCCGGGCTGATCAGCCCGCCCTCGAGCGCCGCGGTCGCCGTCACCAGCTTGAAGGTCGAGCCGGCCGGGTAGCCGCCCTGGATCGCCCGGTTGAACAGCGGCTTGCCGGCCGCCTCGGACTCCAGCGCCTTGTACTCCGCCGTCGTGAACGGACGCGAGAAGAAGTTCGGGTCGAACGACGGCGAACTGCCGAGCTCGAGCACCTCTCCGTCCTCGATGTCCATCGCGACGAATCCCCCCGGGCGGCCGGCCATCGAGGCCTGACCGGCCTCCTGGACGCCGAGGTCGATCGCCAGCCGCAGCTGACGCCCCTGCTCGGGCGCGCGCCCGTCGAGCTGCTGCCCGCGGACGTGGCCGAGCGCGTCGACCTGGACCCGTGTAGCGCCGTTGCGGCCGCGCAGGAAGCGGTCGTACTGCGCCTCGATGCCCTGCTTGCCGACGATGTCGCCCATCGCGACGTCGGGGAAGCGGCCGCTGTCGAGCTCCTCTTGGCTGATCTCGCGGCTGTAGCCGAAGAGATGCGCTCCGGTCTGGCCCTGCGGGTACTGGCGGACGAAGACGCGCTCCGGCTCGACGCCAGGGAAGTCGGACCGGTGCTCGAGCAGGTAGGCGACGATGTCCTGGTCGACGTCCTGCTTGACGGTCGCCATCGCATACGGCAGGTCGCGCAGCTGCTTCTCGACACGCCGCTCGATCCCGCGCGGGCGCATGTCGAGCACCTGCGCCAGCTTCCGGTAGACCACACGCCGCTCCGCCTCACCCTCCGGCAGCAGCTTCGGCGAGACCTTGACCGCGAGCGCGACACGGTTCTCGACGAGCACCTGCCCGTCGCGGTCGACGATCTCGCCGCGCGGCGCCTGGACCTTGATCTGGCGGATGCGGTTGTCGTTGGCCTCGGCGCGGTAGGTGTCGCCCGACAGCACCTGCAGGTACCAGAGGCGGAAGAAGACGAACGCGAAGGCGAGCAGCGCGATCCCGCCGAGGATCGCGACGCGCATGGCGAGCTGGGGGGTCAGCGACGGGCGATCGCCCGGATCGAGGTACACGTCAGGCCCCCAGCCCGCGCAGCCCGATCGGACCGGCCTCGAGCGGCGCCTTGCGACGGCGGCGCAGATCGAGCGGGTCGACGAGCAGGACGGGGCGCAGGACGCGGCGGCAGATCGCGAACACCGGCAGCGCGAGGATTGCGCCGAGGATCGTCGTCGCGACCATCTCGCGGACGACCAGCCAGCTCACGGTCGCGCCGACGTCGAGCATGAACGAGACAGCCGCGTAGGCGAGCACCCAGGCGAAGGTAGCGACGGCCCCGACCGGAATCGGCATCAGGCCGTGAGCGGGATCGCGCACCTCGCGGTAGCGGCCGGCGCCATAGCCGACTGCGGTCAGGACGAGTGAAGACGCGCCCATCGTCTGACCGACGAGCAGGTCGAGCAGCAGCCCGGTGAAGAATCCCATTGCGGCCCCCGGGATCGACCCGGCGTAGATCGCCACGGCTGCCACGACGAGCGGCACCAGATCGACGTAGGCGCCGAAGACGCGGCCACTGCCGAGGCCCGAGACCTGGAGGATCACGGCGACGAGCGCGAGCGCGCCGCAACGGACGAATGCGCTCGGGGTCGACCTCACTGGAGCGGAACTCCAGCCTGGGTGCTGACGCCGCGCTCGGTCAGGACTTGAACGTAGTCGATCCCACGGATGTCGGCGAGTGGCTTGACGTGCACGCGCTGGAACTGCTCGGCCTCCTGCGGATCGACCTTCGTGACACGGCCGATCGCAATCCCGCGCGGGAAGATCGACCGCACGCCGTCGGACTCGAATCCGCTCGTCACCACGGTCGTGCCCTCCGTCACGCGACGGCCCTTGGTGATGTAGTCGAGCAACAGGTCGTTCGGATCGCCGACGACCGGATGGACGATCCCTGTCGCACCGTTCGGCATCACCTGCGCCGAGACAGCGCTCGACGAGTCCGTGATCAGCGTCACCTCAGCGGTACCGCCGGTCACGTCGGTGATCTTCCCGACGAGGCCGCCGGCGGCCACGACCGGTTGATCGCGGCGGACGCCGTCGTTGGACCCCTTGTCGATCTTCAGCGTCGAGTACCAGACCGTCGGCGAGCGCACGATCACCCGCGCGCCGACCGGATCGGTGCCCTGCGGATAGCCGTCGCTCTCGGTCAGCCCGACCAGCGAGCGCAGCTCGCGAACGTCGTGGCGCGCGGTCTCGGCCACGCCGAGCTGTCGCCGCAGCTGCTCGACCTCGGCGCGCAGGTCCTCGTTCTCGCCCTTCGCGTCGATCGTGTCACCAAACCAGCCGAACAGGTCGCGGGCCGGCTTCAGCGCACGGCTGGCGCCGGTCTCGAGCGGCGCGAAGGCCTCCTGAGCGCCGCGCTGGAAGGTGTGGAAGACACCGCCGCCGCCCTCGCCGAAGTAGACGGTCAGCATGCCGATCGAAAGCACCACGAATATCGCGAGCGCCGCCCTCCTACGGCGGATCACCTTGCTGTCGAACACGTCCGGACTCCTCCGGCGCCGTGCTTAGCGGCGCCGACCGTTTCGGGAATTCTTGTTGGCGCGGTGAATCGCCTCGAACTCCTCGAGGCTGCGACCGGATCCGACCGCCACACAGGTGAGCGGGGACTCGGCGAGGTGGGCCGGCATCTGGGTCTCGTCGCGCAGGCGCTCGTCGAGCCCCTGCAGCAGCGCGCCGCCGCCGGCGAGCATGATGCCGCGGTCCATGATGTCCGAGGCAAGCTCCGGCGGGGTGCGGTCGAGCGTCTCCTTGACCGCGTCGATGATCGCCTGCAGCGGCTCCTCGAGCGCCAGGCGAACCTCCTCGCTGGTCAGGACGACTGTCTTCGGCAGCCCGGATACGAGGTCGCGGCCGCGAATCTCGGCCTGCATCTCCTCGCGCAGCGGGAACGCCGAGCCGATCTCGAGCTTGACCTCCTCCGAGGTCTGCTGCCCGATCATCAGCTTGTACTCGCGCTTGACGTAGTTGATGATCGCCTCGTCGAGCTCGTCGCCGCCGATGCGGATCGACTGCGACACGACGATGCCACCGAGCGAGATCACCGCAACCTCGCTCGTCCCTCCACCGATGTCGACGACCATGTTGCCCGTCGGCTCGCCGACCGGCAGGCCGGCGCCGATCGCCGCGGCCATCGGCTCCTCGATCAGATACGCCTGCCGCGCGCCGGCGGACAGGCAGGCCTCCTCGACCGCGCGCTTCTCGACGCCGGTCACGCCCGACGGCACGCAGACCACGACGCGCGGATGCGCCCAGCGGTTCTGGTGCACCTTCTGAATGAAGTGGCGCAGCATCTGCTCGGTCACGTCGAAGTCGGCGATCACACCGTCCTTGAGCGGCCGGATCGCCTGGATCGTGCCCGGCGTGCGACCGAGCATCCGCTTCGCCTCGATCCCAACCGCGTGCACCTCCGCCGTGCGCGAGTCGATCGCGACGACAGACGGCTCGGAGAGCACGATTCCGCGCCCACGCACGTAGACGAGCGTGTTGGCGGTGCCGAGGTCGACCGCCATGTCGCGGCCGCCCATTCCAGTGAGGTTGGAGAAGATGCCCATCGGAGGAGAACCCAGGATACGGGCTGCGCAACTAGTGGTGCGAAAGCGGCAAGGAAGGCTTCAGTTCAAGCAGGGTAGCCAGTGGCAGGCCGACCACGTTGAGGTAGTCGCCGGCGATCGCCGCGACCAAAGCCGCCCCCCTGGCCTGGATGGCATAGCCACCGGCCCGCTCGCGCCACTCGCCGCTGTCGAGATACCAGCGCAGGGTCGGCCCGTCGAGCTGGCGGAAGGTGACGCCGGTCCACGCCGTGGCGGTGAGCTCCTGTCCCCGCTCGATCAGCGCGAGCCCCGATACGACCTGATGCTCGCGGCCGGACAGCTCGCGCAGGAACGCCTCCGCCTCCGCCTCGTCGCGCGGCTTTCCGTAGACCCGCCCGTCGAGAACGACCTCGGTGTCGCAGCCGAGCACCAGCTCGCCGTCGACCGCCCGCG
>CBFGZN010000140.1:0-6978 GCA_965653255.1 uncultured Solirubrobacterales bacterium
GCGACCGCCGAGACACTCGGCCGCGATCCCGAGCAGCTGCTGCCGCTGGCGGCCGCACTCGAGATGATCCACACCTATTCGCTGATCCACGACGACCTGCCGGCGATGGACGACGACGACCTCCGGCGCGGCAAGCCCACCTGTCACAAGGCGTTCGGCGAAGACGTGGCGATCCTCGCCGGCGACGGCCTCTTCGCCGAGGCGCTGCATCTCGCGCTCGCCAAGCAGGCCGGCCCGCCGGCGAACGTGCTGGCGGCGCTGCGCGAGATCACCGCGGCGGCCGGCGTGAATGGCATGGTCGGCGGCCAGCTGCTCGACATCACCGCTCCGGACGACCTCGACGCGGCGTCGCTGCGCCGCCTCCACGAACTGAAGACCGGCCGCCTGATCGCCGCGTCGGTCAACTCGGTCCTGTTGCTGGAGGGAGCGGGGGAACCTGCCACAATCCACTACGGCCGTTTTGCCGCGGAACTCGGCGTCCTGTTCCAGATCGTCGACGACATACTCGACGTGACCGGTGACGAGGCTTCGCTTGGGAAGCCGCAGGGGTCAGACGAGCGCCACGGCAAGCGGACATACGTGAGCGTGTTCGGCCTGGAACGCGCCCGCGAGCTGGCAAACGAGTCTCACGCCGAGGCGCGTGCGGCGCTCGAAAAGGCTGGTGGAAGCGGCGGACGCCTGGAGCAGATCGCCGACTACATCTTGACCCGGCAGACTTAGAGACCCTCCCGATGCCCTCCGACCCAGACAAGCGCCTGCTCGACGACGTCGACGGCCCCGCCGATCTTCACGACCTCGACGAGGATCAGCTCCAGCAGGTCGCCCAGGAGGTCCGCGAGCAGATCATCAACACGATCGGCGAGATCGGCGGCCACTTCGGCGCCAACCTGGGCGCCTGCGAGCTCGCCGTCGCGATCCACAGCCTGCTCGACTCGCCGCGCGACAAGGTGCTCTGGGACGTCGGCCACCAGGCCTACCCGCACAAGGTGATCACCGGCCGCCGCGACGAGCTGCACACGATCCGCAAGTACGGCGGCCTGACGCCCTTCTGCTCGATCGAGGAGTCCGAGCACGACATCATGGGCGCCGGCCACGCCTCGACCTCGGTCAGCTACGCCGTCGGCCTCAAGGAGGCGATGCGCGACGGGATCGGCGAGGACGGCAAGGTCGTCGCGGTGATCGGCGACGGGGCGCTGACCGGTGGCGTCTCGTTCGAGGCGCTGCACCACGCCGGCGGCCTCGGCCTGCCGATCGTGATCGTCGTCAACGACAACGGCATGTCGATCGCGCCCAACGTCGGCGCGATGTCGCGCTACTTCCACCGCATCCGGATGAACCCGCGCCTGCACAAGGCGCGCGAGGACGTCGAGAGCAGCCTGACCAAGCTGCCCGCGGGGATCGGCGAGCGCTTCGAGCGGCTCGGCCCGATCGTCAAGGAGTCGCTGAAGGCCTACTGGGCGCCCGGACTGTTCTGGGAGGAGCTCGACATCGCCTACATCGGCGTGATCGACGGCCACGACGTCAAGGCGCTGCGCGAGGCGATCGGCGAGGCGCTGGAGGCTCAGCGGCCGGTCGTCGTCCACTGCGCGACCGTCAAGGGCAAGGGCTTCGCGCCGGCCGAGGACGGCGGCCTCGAGGGGATGGAGCGCTGGCACGCCGCCAAGCCCGCCTCGATCGTCAACGGCGCTCCCGCACCGAAGCCGGTCGCCGCGCCGAAGCCCGCCAACGGCAAGGCCGCGCCGCCGCAGTACACGAAGGTCTTCGGCGACGCGCTCGTCGCCGAGGCGCGCCGCGACGAGCGCGTGCTCGGCATCACCGCCGCGATGAACAGCGGCACCGGCCTCGACATCCTCCAGCGCGAGCTGCCCGACCGCTACTACGACGTCGGCATCGCCGAGCAGCACGCCGTCCTGTTCGCTGCCGGCCTCGCGCTCCAGGGAGCGAAGCCGGTGGCCGCGATCTACTCGACCTTCCTCCAGCGCGGCTTCGACCAGATCGTCCACGACGTCTGCCTGCAGGAGCTCGACGTCGTCTTCGCGATGGACCGCGCCGGGCTCGTCGGCGACGACGGCCCGACCCACCACGGCGCCTTCGACATCTCCTACCTGCGCTGCCTGCCGCACATGACGCTGATGGCGCCGCGCGACGAGGCCCAGCTCGTCCACATGCTGCACACCGCGATCGCCCATCCTGGCCCGGTCGGCCTGCGCTACCCGCGCGGCGAGGCCGAGGGCGTCGCGCTGCCCGCCGGACCGCAGGTGCTCGAGCTCGGCCGTGGCGAGCTGCTACGCGAGGGCGAGCGGGTGGCGCTGCTCGGCTACGGCTACGGCGTGCCGGTCGCGCTCGGCGCCGCTGACGAGCTCGCGGCGGAGCACGGCGTCGAGCCGACCGTCGCCGACGCCCGCTTCGCCAAGCCGCTCGACGCCGAACTGGTCGAGCGCCTCGCCGCCGACCACGACGTGCTCGTGACGGTCGAGGAGAACGTCCTCGCCGGCGGCTTCGGCGCGGGCGTGCTCGAGCACCTCGCCGATCGTGATCTGCTCGGCGACGTGCGCGTGCTGCGGATCGGCCTGCCCGACCGCTACGTCACGCACGGCAAGCCGGCGCTGCTGCGCGAGGAGGTCGGCCTGACGTCGAGCGACGTAGCCGCGAAGGTCGCCGCCGCGCTGCTGTCGCCGCGCGGCGCACTCGCCTGATCAAGCAGCGATCGTCACTTTCCCCTAGGCTTCGGTTCCTCGGCCGCGTCCTGGGGAGGAGCGAGTTCCGAGTCGCCCGTCCGGTCTACCGGGCGGGCGGTTCTCTTTCTGGGGTCGGCTGCCCGAACGGGTGTTTGTGTGATCGACCTCACAGTGAATTGGGCGAACCGTCCGTACCTTGGTCATTACAGACGTCATGGCAGCTGATCAAGCGCCTTTCGTCGACGGACTTCTCGTTCCAGATCCACATACGCATCACTCCTCCCTCGGAAGCGGCCCGCCTCGGCGGGTCGTTTCTTTTTCTAGGCTCGGGTAGGACGCCTTCATGGCCCTGGATCTGACCATCACCTTCCTGCTCGTCTTCGCGAACGGATTCTTCGTCGCGACCGAGTTTGCGATAACACGTCTGCGGCCGACCCAGGTCGCGGACTTCGAGCGCGACGGCCGGCCGGGCGCGAAGTCGGTTCGCCACGCCGTCGAGCACATCGACTCCTACCTGTCGGCCTGCCAGCTCGGAATCACCCTGGCGAGCATCGGCCTCGGCGTGGTCGGCAAGCCGGTCTTCGAGGAGCTGCTCGAGCCGCTGTTCGGCGAGAACGCAGAGGTGGCGAGCATCGCGGTATCCGCGGCGCTCGCATTCGGCATAGTGACGTTGCTGCACGTCGTCGTCGGTGAGCTGGCGCCGAAGAGCTTCGCGATCGCCCGCACCGCACGGGCGTCGCTCTTCCTCGCGCCGCCGATGCGTGTCTTCTACCTGCTGACGCGGCCGGTCGTAGACCTCTTCAACGCGATGGGCAATCTGCTGCTGCGGCCGTTCGGCATTCCGCCGGCACGCGACGTCGGTCACTCGCCGCACAGCGAGGAGGGACGCCTGTCGGAGAACGTGCTGCTGTTCGGCGATCTGCGCGCCCGCGAGGTGATGGTGCCGCGGCCCGATGTCGACTGGGTCGCTGCCGACGACTCGATCGGCGACGTCGCCCGGCGGTCGATCGAGACCGGGCACACGCGGCTACCGCTCTGCGAGGCCGACGGTGGCCTCGACGCGGCGGTCGGCGTCATCCACGCCAAGGACCTGCTGCCGGCGCTGGTCGAGCCCGGGGAGCCCGGCCTGCGCGAGCTGTCGCGACCACTGATCCGCGTCTCCGAGTCGGTTCTGCTCGATGAGCTGCTGCGCGACCTTCGGCGCGAGCACGCTCATATCGCGCTGGTCGTCGACGAGCACGGCACGACGATCGGGCTCGTGACGCTCGAGGACATCATCGAGGAGATCGTCGGCGAGATCGAGGACGAGTTCGACGCCGACCACGCAGAGCTGATCGAGCAACGCGGCGGCCGCGCGATGGTTTCCGGCGCCGCCCCGATCCGGCTCGTCGCCGAGCGGCTCGGGGTCGAGGTCGAGGACCCACACGAGGCGACGATCGGAGGTCATGTCGTCGAGCTGCTCGGACGCGTCCCCGAGGTCGGTGAGCTGGTCGAGGTCGACGGTCACGTCATGGAGGTGACTGCCGTCGACGAGACACGCGTCGCGGAGCTCGCGGTCGTCGGGCTTTCGCCCACCAAAGATGCGGACGGGCAGCACGGCCACGAGGGCGACTGACCCCGGATACGCTCTGCAGGTGGGCAAGCGCCGGCTTGACACCCTGCTGGCCGAGCGTGGGCTCTACGAGTCGCGCACGCGCGCGGCCGCGGCTGTGATGGCCGGTGAGGTCGCGATCGGCGGCAACGGAAGGCGGGCCGACAAGCCCGGGCAGCTCGTTCCGGAGGACGCCGAGCTGGTCGTCGCCGAGGGACCGCGTTACGTCTCGCGTGGCGGGGTCAAGTTGGCGAATGCGATCGAGGGCTTTGCGATCGACCCCGCGGGGCGGCGCTGCATGGACGTCGGCGCTTCGACCGGCGGCTTCACCGACTGCCTGTTGCAGCATGGCGCCGCCGAGGTCGTGACGCTCGACGTCGCCTACGGCGAGCTGAGCTGGAAGCTGCGCGAGGATTCGCGGGTCACGGTGATCGAGCGCGTAAACGCGCGGTCGGTCGAGTCCGGCCAGCTGCCGTTCCGTCCCGAGCTGATCGCGATCGACGTCTCGTTCATCTCGCTGCGCAAGGTGCTGCCCGCGGTGCTGGCCTGCGCCGCCGACCGGTTCGACTGCCTCGCGATGGTCAAGCCGCAGTTCGAGGTCGGCCGCGAGCTGGTCGGGAGCGGGGGAGTCGTTCACGAGGCCGCCGACCGTCGTGCGGCGCTGGTTGCCGTCGGCGAGTGCGCGCGCGACGAGCTTGGCGCGGCCGTGCTCGGCTACGCATCCTCGGGTCTGCCCGGTCCGGCGGGCAACCGTGAGACGTTTGCCTGGATCGCCGAGGCGGGGAGGACGGGAGCGGTGGAGGACCTAGAGGCAGCGGCGAGAACGGTGGAGCCGTGAGCGCACCGAAGTCGATCACGGTCTTTACGCGCCATACGCCGGGCGGCGAGCCCGAACGTGGTCTGCGACGGCTGGCAGAGCTCGCACATGAGGCTGGGATCACTCTGCGCGTGCCGCCGGAGGAGGTCGACAAGCACGGCCTCGAGTCGCTGCCGGGCGTCGAGCTGGGTGCCGATCCCGAGGGGCCGACCGATCTAGCGGTTGCTCTCGGCGGCGACGGCACGATCCTCGCCACGCTGCGCCGCTACGCAGGCCGCCAGGTGCCGGTCTTCGCGATCAACTTCGGCGAGATCGGCTTCCTGTCGACGGTCGAGCGGGATGGGCTCGACAGCGCGATCGCGCCCGCCCTGCGTGGCGACTTCGAGGTGCTGCCGCTGCCGGCGCTCGAGGTGGGCACTTCCTCTGGGCCATGGCTGGGCGTCAACGACATCTCGTTCCACCGGCGGCCCGACATGCGTGTCGCAGAGCTGAGTTACGGAGTCGGCGAGGAGCAGGTCGGCCGGGTCAGCTGCGACGGGCTCGTGATCGCGACACCGGCTGGGTCGACGGGCTACAACCTGGCAAATGGGGGGCCGGTGATGGCCTGGGGCGTCGAGGGCTACGTGGTGTCGTTCATCGCGCCGCACACGCTGTCGGCGCGGGCGCTGGTCGTCGCGCCCGACGACGTGCTGAAGGTGACGAACCGGTCGGCTGATGAGCCGGTGGATGTGACGACGGATGGGCGGACGGTTTGCACTTTGGGGCCGGAGGAGCAAGTGGAGGTGCGGTTTCGGCATGACATGGCGTTGTTGGCGCAGGTTGCGGGGGCGAGCTTCTACCACCGGTTGCGGGATAAGTTCGGGCGGTTGACGCGCTGAGGGATCGGCCGCGTTCCCCGCGGGTCCTGTCTCCGATTTTGGTCTGAGTGCTCGCAAGCTCCGCCTCAGACGCAAAATGCGTCGCCACCCACGGAGGCAAGGGCGAACGTCCGTTCGCGTTGTCTGTCCGGTGGGCTCGGTAGACCAGTGCCGTGCTTTTGGAGCTGCGGATTGAGAACTTGCTGCTTATCGAGCGGGCGGAGGTGCGGCCTGGGGAGGGGCTGAACGCGATTACGGGGGAGACGGGCGCGGGGAAGACGGTGCTGGCGCATGCGTTGGATCTGCTGTTGGGCGGGAAGCCGCGGGCGGGGATCGTGCGGCCGGGAGCGGATGAGGCGTATGTGGAGGGTGTGTTTGAGCTGCCGGAGGGGTTGCTGGACGGGGACGAGCTGGCCGATCTGCGTGAGCGCGTGAGCGACGACGAGGAAGAGATCGTTCTTGCCCGTCGTGTGTCGGCCGAGGGCCGTACGCGGGCCTATGTGCAGGGACGGTCGGCGACGGCGGGGGATCTGCGGGAGCTGGGTGGGCGGCTGGTGTCGTTCTTTGGGCAGCACGAGCATCGGAAGCTGACGGTGGCGTCGGCGCAGCTGGATCTGCTCGATGGGTTCTGCGGCGATGCCCATATGGCGTTGCGCGCGCAGGTCGCGGAGGCACATGGCCGGGTTCGGGGGTTGCGTGCCGAGTTGGAGGAGCTGCGTGGGCGGGCTGGGACGCGGGATCGGGATTTGGACCTGTTGCGGTTCGAGTTGGCGGAGATCGAGGAGGTCGGTCCGACCGTCGAGGAGGAGGCGGCGCTGATGGCGGAGCGGGCGCGGTTGCGCGAGGTGGATGGCTTGCGGGCGGCAGCGGCTGGTGGTGCCGAGGCGTTGGCGCCGGTGGATGGCGATGGTGGGGCGGTGCAGACGATGGCGGCCGGCGCCGAGGCGATCCTCAAGAAGGACGACCAGATCCCGCGCGAGCCGTTCAAGCTAGGCGACCGCGTGCGCGCTTACATCTACGACGTCCGCCGCGAGC
>CBFGZN010000141.1:0-6927 GCA_965653255.1 uncultured Solirubrobacterales bacterium
GAGATCGCGACGTTGCAGTACCCCGTCCGGATCTGTCTCAGCTAGGTCGTTCGCTTGGATCTCGGCCGACTCTGGGACGAGTGGCTGAAGCTCGATGACCACACTTGACGAGAAGTTCAAGGTCGTAAGAAGAACCTGGGCATCGAGCGCAGCCAGGAGGCTGTGAAGCCGCACCAGGAACTCACCGACTACCTCTGGCGCGCCTCCAACAGAAGTCAGTCCATCTCCATCGAATACCGCGCGAAGCCTCTCCCCCAAAACTGGCGCTACCGCATAGTTGCGAGTGTCCTTCGGAAGCGTCTGACGAATCAGGTCGAATAACTCCGTCTTTCGACGGGGCGCATCGTCTGTTAGCGCTTGCTCAGCACCAACAGAATCGATGTCCGTGGACTCCTCGCCTGCGTCTCCCTCTTGGGCATCACTCATCTAAGCCCGAAGAATAAGAGAACGATCTCCGCAACGAGTGCCAGACCACCGACCGCACAGGAAATTCCCACTGCTAGAACCGCGCGACGACGGTCCTGGTTGCTATCCGCCCAGGCCGCCTCCTCCTGAATAGCCCGTCCCGCGAGAGTTGCCAGTACGGCATGTTGTGCCTCGTCGTCGTCTGGATTGAGCCAGGCGTCGAGCAGAGTTCCAGCGCCAATCAACTTCATTTCACGAGGCCGGTCGAGCCAGAACACCAACACCCCGACTGCCACTACGAGCCCCACGGCAGCCCCAGCGCCGGCAAGGGCAATCCGGACTTGCTCCGCGCCAGACAGGAGAACGTCTCCGCCGGATTCCCTTCCTACGCTCGTTAGGAATCCTGCTTGCACTGCCGTAAACAGTGCCGCTGTAAAGGCGATCGTGTTACGTCCACGCACGTACAAGCTCTCAGCGGCCGCGCGCTCGCGCTGGGCGGCCGCAATCGCCAGGGCAATGACCTGCTTGATGTCATCACGGAGATCCTCGTCAAGGCGAGGTCTGTCCTCGTGCGGGACCGCCGAAGGACGAGCAGGAGCGACATCCACCAGCGCCTCCTTGGCCGCACCGCGACGTGACGCCTTCGCAGCCTGTCGGTGGCGCCAGGAGAAGAGATTGGTGCGCGCCATGATGCCGTCTCCCATGCTTCGAACCTACCTTAGAGTCGCACCCGGCGTCTCAGTTGAGGCCGCAACGTGCGGGTGTCCACCTGGGTACCCAGCGTCAGCGTCAGCCAACATGAAATTGCTGGCTGGTTGTGATCGCTGATGGGCCCGAGCTACGAGTCCGGCCAACGGAGCATAGACTGCCTTTCGTTTCCGAAAATCGCCGAAAACCAAAACGTCGTGCTAGCCTGTCGTCCATGCCCTCGTCGCCAGTTAAGCCGAAGCGGACTCGTAGCCAGGCTGGCCTCGCGCTGGTCGACACCGAGCAGATGCTCGATCAGGTCGCGCGTGAGCGGGAGGCGCTAGAGCAAGGGTCGGCCAAGGATCTGCGCCCGCAGGTGAGTGACTTCCTGGAGCAGATCGAGGCGACAGCGCTTCGGCTGCGAGACACCCTCGGCGACGTGGGGATCTCCGTCGAGCAATCCGCACGTCGCCTTCAGGTATCTCCGCCCACGATCCGCAAATGGATCGGCGAGGGCCTCCTCGATGCGATCCCCGACCGCAAGCCAGTCGAGGTCGATCCGCGCAGCGTCGTGAGGGTCGAGCGGGTGCTGGAGAACGTCAGGAAGAGCTACCCGTCGCGGGAGTGGACGCGAGCGCTGGCGGCGTTCCTGCACGACCGGGATCTGCTGGAGAAGCTCGGTGTCGCTGAGGCGATCGACGAGGCCGAGCGCGGCGAGTACGTAGACCGCTGACCTCGGTAGGTTCCGCCGCATGGCGAGCCGGGACCGCTTCAAGATCCAAGCGACGCCGGCGGCAGACAGGGCCATCCGCGACCTGCGAGGCACCACCGCCAAGCGCTACGCCCAGTTCGAGAACGAGCTACGCGCCAAAGGCTGCGCCGCCGCCGGGTATCGGCTGCTCGCGCCCGATCGTGGCGATTTCTCGGTCTACTGCTGCAAGCACCTAGACCGCCGCTGGCGAGTCGTAACGACCTTCGCTCCCGGTGTTACGCGGATCGTCGCGGTCGGCGAACACGACGGGCAAGCCTTCTACAGTGGGCTCGCATCGACGCTGAAGATCAGCCCCGTCGGCTCTCAGCGAGAGGCCAAGCCTCCGTGCTGTGGCGATGATGGCTGGCCCACTGTCGGGCGGTCTAAGCAGCGTTCAGGTCACTGACCACGCGCCCGCCGCCCTACCCAGCCTGCTGTTGGCTGATCCCGCCGGCCGGCCCTCAGGAGGTCGGCGACGCGGTGGGCGATCTGCTCGATGTCATCGAGGTCGAGTTGCACTAACGACGACGACGCAATGTCCCCGTCGGAATCGCATCACCGTCTCCCCCGCTGGCTAGGTCAGGTCGCCGTGAATCCGCTTCGCCTTGGCGAGTTCGGCCTGGGCCTCCTCAAAGGAAACCTCGGCGCGGGACTGCCGACGCCCTTGCCAGATCCCGATGGAAGTGACCTTCTTACTGGGATATAGCTGCTGGAGGGCCTGCGAATAGACGGCTGCGATCAGCGGCGCGTCGTCTGTCTCGAAGTCCGGACCGTCCCACATAACGATCCGACCTGCGACACCATCGCCATCAGCCAGGACGACATCGACAGTGACCTCGACTGGACCCGAATCCCAAACCACCACGGTCTTTCGGTCAAGGCCAATGACCCTGCGGCCGTCGGCAGCGGCTGCCCTTGTGTACTCGATCACGCCGTTGATCGTGTTCTGCGCATTGCTAGCCATGCTCGGGTTGGTGTGATTCGCCCACTCACCCAGCTTGCTCTCGGCCGCATAGCGGATCGCTGCCGCCGCACCGTCGTCGTGAAATGCGCGAACCGCCCTTCGAGCGATCGTCGTCGGCAAGACCATGAAAGGCGGTGGCTCCTCCGTGCCTGAGGGCGGCTCATAGTCGGGCTCGCGGATCGCACGCGAGATGTTCGCCGCAGTAACCATCTGTTCCCATTCTCGCACGGGCCTCTAGCCAACTAACCGTCACGGCCCGAAGTCAAGTCCGCGATCGAGGTCTGGGGTCGGTGGGTTGACGAACATCTCGGCAAGGTCGATGGCTTGTTGGAAGTCGTCGAACTGGCGGCCGGTGAGGGAGGTGGTGTCGGTGATGTTGGGGTCTGGGAGCTGTCCGTATTGGAGGGCGTAGGACTCTTGGGCGGCGGCTGCCCGCTCCCATTGCTCGCGGTCGGCGGGACTCCCGGGCCGCTCGCCTAGCTGTCGCTCGATCTCGGGGTCTACGTCGAGAGACACGGTTCGGGTCGCGCGCCAGTAGGCGTCGGCTCGGCGGGCGGCCAGTTTGCGGTCGATGGCTGCGGCTTCGACTATGTCCAGTTCGTTCTTGTCGAGCCACTGGTCAACGTCGAAGCCCGCGGCTTGGTCGGTGCGGTCGGTTAGCTCTTGGCGGCTGTTCTCGATCGCGCGTTCGAGCTGGGCGAGGCGGTCTTCTAGGAGGGTGCGTTGGCGGCGGTCGCGTCGTTTCTCGCTGAGCTGTTCCAGCTCGGCTTGTGCGTTGTCGCGTAGCTGTTCGATGTGCACGACGCTGCTGGCGGCGCGCTCGATCAGCTTGGCGTCTCGGGCGCGGCGTGCTTGGTTGGGGATCGAGGTCAGCAGCGTTCGGCCTCGGTCTTGGATCTCAAGCAGCTCGGCGGTGGACAGGTCGCCTATCCGTGTGTCGATCTCTGTCTCGTCTACGGCTAGGTGCTTGGCGCGCTCGGTGCCGAGCCGGCTCTCGAACATCGAGTACAGATCGCGTTCCTCGAGCGCGGGTTCGCCGGGCGGCTGACGGTCGTCGGGATCGGGCACGTTGACGTAGAAGCGGGCGTAGTCGGTGTGGCGTGAGGCGGCGACATAGCCCAGCTCGCGGGCGAGGTTGGGTGAGGCGAGGACGAAGCTCTGCCTGGTGGTCATGCCTTGGGACTTGTGGATCGTCATGGCGTAGCCGTGATCGACGTGGCCGTCTGCGAGGTAGTCGGCGGGGAGCCGGACGGCCGGGCCGTTGTCGAGCTGGACGGTCAGCGCGACGGCCTGGTGGTCGATCCCGACGACCGTTGCGCGGTTGCCGTTGCGCAGGAGATGGCGGCCGTCTTGGTCGGTTCGGTCGACGGGTCGGTTGCGCAGCGCGAGCACTCGGTCGCCCTGGGCGAAGCTGCGGCCGTTGACGGTGAGCGCTGTGGCGTCGTCCAGCTCGCCGGCGGCGACCCTCGTGGTTCGGGCTAGGTGGTTGAGGTCGGCTACCTCATCGCGGCGGCCGGCGAGCATCACCGTCTGCTCCATCCCGTGCTCGCGAGCGGCGACGTACCAATCCGATACCAGCGCCCTGGTCTGCTCGTCGGCGCTCCGGCACGGCGCCAGCCGACCGTGTCGGTCATAGGCAGCGATCCACTCCGACAGGTCGCCGTGGCGCAGCTCGTCCAATGCCGAGCGGTCCCAAGCATGGCTCTGGCGGTGAACCTGCGACAGCTCGACCGCCCCGAGCCGATCCGCGAGGCCGGCGAACCCGCCACCCGCCTCGACCGCTGGGACCTGGCGCTCGTCGCCGATCAGCACGACCTTGGCCTTCGCGGCGGCGGCGTGGTCGAGCAACTGGGCGAGGCGGCGGGTGTCGACCATGCCGGCCTCGTCGACGACCAGAACGGCGCGGTCGGGGAGCTGCCAGTCGCCGCCGCGCTCCAGGTCGCGTAGGAGACCGTGAACGGTGTAGCTGTCGATCCCCGCGCGGGCGTGCAACTCGTCGGCAGCACGTCCGGCGAGCGCTGCGCCGATCACGCGGTAGCCCTCGCGCTCCCACAGCTCGCGCGCCGCGTCGATCGCCGTGGTCTTGCCAGTGCCGGCCTTGGCTCGGACAACCTGAACACCGTCGCCGGAGCCGACGAGCTGGCGGACCATCGCCTGCTGCTCATCGGACAGCACCAACCCGCCAGGCCGGCGCTCGAACCGCTCCCCCTCCCCCAGCACGACAACACCCGCGCCCTCACCAGTCCGGCCGGCGGCCTGGTCGATCATCCGCGCCTCGACCTCCAGCATCTCCGGCGTCGTCAACAGCGGCTCGCCGCGACGGTCCAGCGGCGCGGCCGGCCGGATCGCCGCGCCAGCTGCGCTCCCATCCAGCGCGACGACCTGATCCGAGGCGATCAGCCGATCCGCCGCCTGCTCGATCTGCTCGACCGACGCGCCCCGGCCATGACGAGCTGCCAGCTCGCGCACCACATCCCGACGTGCGAACGCCGATCGCTTGGCAGTCAACCCCTCGGGGCCAACGACCTCGGAGACGGCCGCGCCGAGCTCGCGACGGTCCGCCGGCTCGAACACGGCACGCTCGACGGTGCCACTCATCTCGTCAGGGCCGAAGCCATGCTCTTCGGCGAGCGCCCGCCACTGGCCGCGCTGCTCGGCCAGGTCGAAGGACTGCTTGGCCCGCCGGGTGGAGAGCGCCGCGATCTCCGACTCCCTTGCCGATCCCGCGCGGCCGTCGCGGCCGAGCGCGTCGAGGATCTGGGCGCGGCGCTTGGAGAGCGCCTTGGTCAGCTCGGGCGGGACGCCGACGATCTCGGCGGCGCCCTTGTGGACCTCGCTCCACTCGACGCCCAGCTCTGTAGTCAGTCGCTCGCGCAACTCGGCCTGGAACAGATAGCCAGCCGCGAGCTTCTGCTCGAACAGGTCGCGAGCGTCCAAGGTGCGCCATGCATGCTCGACGCCCTCCCGCTTGCCGCAGTGGGTCATGTTCGCCACCAGGACGTGAACGTGGATCTGCGGGTCGCCCTCGCGGCTGAAGCGATGCGGGAACACCGCCGCGACGAACCCCTCCCCCTGGAGCGCGACCTTCCCGCCCGCCCCGGCGCGCGACGTACAGGCGTGGCGCTCCATGTAGTCGAACGCCGCCGACGCCGCGCCGTGGGTTGCCTCCCAGACCTTGGCGGCGATCTGCGGCCGGTCGTACTCATCCGCGAGCGCCCACAGCGTCGAGACGGACTTCGGCACGGCCATCTGCAAGTCGATCCCCCGCACCGACCCCGGCCCCGGCACCCTGCCGAGCTGGTCGCCGCTCAGCGGATGCCGGCGCTCGAACACAGCCTCTAGCTCGCCGTCGTCGACCTCGCCCGACAGGCCGAGCTGCGCCGCGCCACTCCCGGCCCAGGTGCCGGGAGCCTCGCCGTGGCCGGCGTAGTAGTCCTCCGCCCCGCGAGCTACCTGCTCGGTGTAGTACTCAGCCGACCGCCAATGACCGCCGCCCGTACCGCCGATCTTGCCGATGGTGAGCATCCATAGACGAAGACGCGACCGAGGCCCTTCTGTGTGATCGCACCGCGAGAGTGCATGTGTGTGATGGCTGTTGGCGGTTTGGAGGGGATGGCGTGAGAAGGGGTAGCTGAGGGCGGGAGTGAGGGGGTCGGAGGAAGGCGGGAACGGTGGGAAGCGGGTAGGAGTGGGCGGGGCCGGGTGGAGCCGGTCGGTGGATGGGTGGAGCGGAGGCGAGGCGGGCCGGTGGGTCGCGGGCCCGTGCTGCGCTAGCGCCGCTTCTTCGGCAGCCGCCGCGTCACCGCTGCCGCCAGCTCGTCAACTGACACGCCGAGCGCCTTGGCGATCCTGAGCATGACGACGAACGTGACGGCGTTACGGCCCTGCTCGTAGCGGCCGTACTGGGCTCGGTGTAGACCGGCGGCGTGGGCTGCGTCCTCTTGGCTGAGGTCGGTGCGGCTCATGATTTCTTTGCCGAAGGTTTCGACTGCTAACGTGGCCGCTGCTGCGCCGACTGCGCCGTCGAGCGCCCCGACGGGCGCCGTTGGGAATACACATACAACCCGGCGCCGCACGATCCGGATCCGAACGATGGCGTCATCGCCGTGGGTCCGGGCGG
>CBFGZN010000142.1:0-6916 GCA_965653255.1 uncultured Solirubrobacterales bacterium
GCTCGGTCCACTCGCCGTTCACCTTGATCGGGCTGGCGAAGACGAAGCGCCGCATGCCGGCGTCGATGGACCCCTGAAGGCTCGGGAACAGACTGCGCTGCTTGCGGCCGTCGCGTTCGTCGGCCTCGCCCCGAGCGCCAGCGCAGCGGCGAACACCAGCGCGACCAACGGCGGCGGCGCCGTCGCCGGCACGCCGATGAGCAAGCTGACCGCCGCCGGCTCGAAGGCAAAGCTGACCAGCACCGGCCTCGCGATCCCGCCCGCCAATGCGCCGGCGAAGGTCCAGGCGGCGATCCGCGCCGGCAACAAGATCGCCAAGAAGCCCTACAAGTGGGGCGGCGGTCACGCCATCCTCAACGACAGCGGCTACGACTGCTCGGGGTCGGTCAGCTACGCGCTGCGCGGCGGCCGTCTGATGACCAGTGCGATGGCATCGACCGGCTTCATGTCCTGGGGCCGTCGCGGGCCCGGCCGCTGGATCACGATCCGCGCCAATGGCGGTCACGTCTACATGCTGATCGCCGGCCTGCGCTTCGACACCAGCGCCCGCGGCATCGGCGGCTCGCGTTGGACCGCCCAGATGCGCTCGCCACGCGGCTTCGTCGCAACGCACCCCGCCGGGCTCTAGCCCGCCACTCCTTCCATCGGCCCGCCGTCCCGCTCTCCGCGCGGGCGGCGGGCCCTCGGGGGTCGAATGGAGCTTTGACCACACCCTGGTGTGGTCAATCGTCCCTCGGGCGGTCGGAGGCGCCACCAACGCGCGGTACGCTCGAAGGTTCCATGCCTACGGCCGCGCTCGATTCGTTCACTCCGCAGGTAAGCGACTGGTTCGCGCGCTCGTTCGAGGCGCCGACCGAGGCGCAGGCCCAGGCGTGGCCGGCGATCGCCGGCGGCGAGAACGTCCTGGTGTCGGCGCCGACCGGGTCGGGCAAGACGCTTGCGGCGTTCCTCTGGGGCCTCGACCGGCTGGTCGCGGACCCGCTGCCCGAGGGCGAGAAGCGCACCCGCCTCGTCTACGTCTCGCCACTGAAGGCGCTCTCCTACGACGTCGAGAAGAACCTGCGCGGGCCGCTGAAGGGGATCGGCGGCGACGTCACCGTCGCGATCCGCACCGGCGACACACCGCAGAAGGAGCGTCAGGCGATGCTGCGCACGCCGCCAGACGTGCTGATCACGACGCCGGAGTCGCTCTACCTGATGCTGACTTCGCGAGCGCGGGAGTTCCTGACCGGGGTCGAGTGGGCGATCGTTGACGAGATCCATGCGGTCGCCCAGACCAAGCGCGGCGCCCACCTCGCGCTGACGCTCGAGCGGCTCGACCACCTCGCGCACGGCGGCGACCCCGCCACGCCCGGCATCCAGCGGATCGGCCTCTCGGCGACCCAGCGTCCGCTCGAGGAGGTCGGCCGCTTCCTCGTCGGCACGGGGCGCAAGTGCAAGATCGTCGACACCGGCGTCCGCAAGCCGCTCGACCTGAGGATCCAGGTGCCAGTCGACGACATGCGCGAGCCGGGGGCGCACGACGTGACCGATCCGGCCGTCGGCGGTCAGGGCACCGCCGCGGGCGGCGGCGACCTGATCGGAGTCGGCCGCGACAACGGCGCCGGCGATCCGGCAGACGAGCCGCCGGGGGCCGAGGGACTGCCGTCGCTCGACCCGCAGGCCGGTGTCGAGGCCCCCTACGCCGACCCGCTCGCCGGCACGGGATTCGGCGACGACCCCAACGCCGCTACTCGCCGCTCGATCTGGCCGGCGATCTACCCCGAGCTCCTGGAGCTCGTCCAGTCGCACACCTCGACGATCATCTTCGTCAACGCCCGCCGCGCCGCCGAGCGGCTGGCGGTCCGACTCAACGAGCTCGCCGGCGGGGATGGAGCCCCGGCCGACATCGCCCGCGCCCACCATGGCTCGCTCGCGCGCGAGGAGCGGCTGATCGTCGAGGAGCTGCTGAAGTCCGGCGAGCTGCCCTGCCTGGTCGCCACTTCGTCGCTGGAGCTCGGCATCGACATGGGGGCCATCGACCTCGTGCTGCAGGTCGAGTCGCCGAAGTCGGTCACCGCCGGGCTGCAGCGGATCGGCCGCGCCGGACACAACGTCGGCGACATCTCGAAAGGGCGGATCTTCCCGAAGTTCCGCGCCGACCTGCTCGAGTGCGCGGTCGTCGCGAAGCGGATGCGCGCGGCGGAGATCGAGACGACGGTGATCCCGCGCAACCCGCTCGACGTCCTCGCCCAGCAGATCGTCGCGCTGGTCGCGTCGCCGCCGATCGGCGAGGACGGCAAGGCGACGACGGCAAGCGACGACGACGGCCCCGGCGGCGAGGAGTGGAGCGTCCCCGAGCTGCACGAGCTGGTCCGCCGCGCCTACCCATACTCCGACCTGCCGCGCGAGCTGCTCGACCAGGTGCTCGACATGCTCGACGGCCGCTACCCCTCGGAGGAGTTCTCCGACCTGCGCCCCCGCATCGTCTGGGACCGCGTCGCCGACACGATCCGCGCGCGCAAGGGCGCGCGGCAGCTCGCGATCACCAACGCCGGCACGATCCCCGACCGCGGCCTCTACGGCGTTCACCTGCCCGACGGCCGCCGCGTCGGCGAGCTCGACGAGGAGATGGTCTACGAGGCCCGCCCCGGCCAGACGTTCCTGCTCGGCGCGTCGACCTGGCGGATCGAGGAGATCACCCGCGACCGCGTGATCGTCACCCCCGCGCCCGGCGCCCCCGGCGCGATCCCGTTCTGGAAGGGCGACGGGATCGGCCGCCCCGCCGAGCTGGGCCGCGCCATCGGCGAGTTCTCGCGCTGGGCGGTCGACCGCGAGCCGGCCGAGCTGATCGACGGCGGCTACGACCTCGACGAGCGCGCCGCCAAGAACCTGATCGCCTACCTGCGCGAGCAGCAGGAGGCGACGCGCGTCGTGCCGTCGGACCGGACGATCGTCGTCGAGCGCTTCCGCGACGAGATCGGCGACTGGCGGCTCTGCGTGCTGTCGCCGTTCGGCGGACGCGTCCACTCGGCCTGGGCGCTCGCGCTCTCCGCCCGGATCCGCGACGAGTTCGGGCTCGAGTCCGACGCGATCTGGTCCGACGACGGGATCATCGTCCACCTGCCCGACGCTGACGAGCCGCCGAGCGCCGACCTGATCCTGGTCGAGCCCGACGCCGTCGAGGACCTGATCGTCGGCGAGCTGTCGGCCTCCGCCCTCTACGGCGCCCGCTTCCGCGAGAACGCCGCCCGCGCGCTGCTGCTGCCGCGCGCCTACCCGGGCAAGCGCACGCCGCTCTGGCAGCAGCGACTGAAGGCGCAATCGCTGCTCGAGGTCGCCAAGCGCTACGGCCAGTTCCCGATCGTGCTCGAGACCTACCGCGAGTGCCTGCGCGACGTGCTCGACCTGCCCGGCCTGGAGAACCTGCTGCGCGGACTACACACGCGCGAGCTGTCGCTGGTGGAGGTCGAGACCCAGCGCGCGTCGCCGTTCGCCTCGTCGCTGCTGTTCGACTACGTCGCGACCTACATGTACGAGGGCGACGCGCCGAACGCCGAGCGGCGCGCGGCGGCGCTGTCGCTCGACCGCGACCTGCTGCGCGAGCTGCTCGGCCAGGAGGAGCTGCGCGAGCTGATCGACCCGGCAGCGCTGGAGGAGGTCGAGGCCGACCTCCAGCACCTGAGCGAGCGCACCCAGGCCGCCAACTCCGACGCGCTCCACGACGTCCTGCGCGGCGTCGGCGACCTCACGGCGGCCGAGGCGCAGCAGCGCTGCCTCGGCGCGGTCTCGGCCGAACGGATGCTGCTCGACCTCGGCCGGGAGCGGCGCGCGATCGAGATGCGGATCGGCGGCGAGGAGCGCTGGATCGCGGCCGAGGACGCCGGCCTCTACCGCGACGCCTTCGGCGCCGTGCCGCCCGGCGGCCTGCCCGACGCCTTCCTGGAGAGCGTCGAGGCGCCGTTCGAGCGGTTGGTCCGCCGCTACGCGCGGACCCACGGCCCGTTCACGACCCGCGAGCTACAAGACCGTTACGTAGTCGACCCGACTGCGGTGCTGAAGGCGCTCGAGGGCGCCGGCGCGCTGGTCCGCGGCGAGCTGCGCCCCGGCGGCAGCGAGCGCGAGTGGTGCGACCCAGAGGTGCTGCGCCGCCTGCGCCGCGCCTCGCTCGCCTCGCTGCGCAAGGAGGTCGAGCCGGCCGAGCAACAGGCGCTCGCCCGCTTCCTGCCGGCCTGGCAGGGCGTCGACGCTTCGCCCGCCTCGGGCGCGGGGCCGGACCGCCTGCGCGAGATGCTGGTTCCGCTCCAGGGGCTCGCGCTCGCTCCCGCCGTCTGGGAGCAGGACGTCCTGGCGCGCCGCACCGGCGCCTACTCCCCCGCCTGGCTCGACCAGCTCTGCGCCGGCGGCGAGATCGTCTGGGTCGGCGCGGGCCCGCTCGGCCGTAACACAGGCAAGGTCGCGTTTTACTTCCGCGACGACGCCCGCTGGCTCGGCCCGCCGCCGTTCAAGGGCGACGCCCCTGTGGGCGCCATTCACGACGCGATCCGTTTACGGCTCGCCAGCGGCGCCGCCTTCTGGACCGACCTGATCGCCGACGTTGCGGGTACGGAGCCAACAGAGCTTCAGGAGGCCCTCTGGGATCTCGTCTGGGCCGGCGAGGTGACCAACGACGCCTTCGCTCCGCTGCGCGCACCGCGCCTATCGCTGGCCAACGCTCGCCGCGAGGCGTCGCGCCGCTTCGCCCGCCGCCGCCGGCCTGGCGCACCACAAGTCCAGGGCCGCTGGTCGCTGACCGCCAACCTCTTCCGCGACCCGCCCGCCCACGGTCCGCGCCTGCGCGCCCAGGCCGAGTTGCTGCTCGAGCGCTACGGGATCGTCACCCGCGAGACCGTCCTCGCCGAGGGCATCCCCGGTGGCTTCTCCTCCCTCTACAGCGAGTTCGCCAACCTCGAGACGCTCGGCACCGCCCGCCGCGGCTACTTCGTCGAGGGTCTCGGCGGCGCCCAGTTCGCCCTACCGGCCGCGATCGAGCGGCTCCGTGGCCTACGCGCTGACGATCCCGCCGGCCCGCTCGTCCTCGCCGCCACCGACCCGGCCAACCCGTTCGGCGCCACCCTCCCGTGGCCGAAGCGCGACGACAACCGCCGCGCCGCCCGTGTCGCCGGCGCCCACGTCGTCACCATCAACGCCGACCCAGTCCTCTACGCCGAGCGCTCCGGCAAGGGCCTGATCACCCTCCAAGACTCATTCATGCCCGACGGCACACCCGCCCCCTGGCTCGCCGAAGCTCTTCAGGCCCTCGCCGACCACGTCCGCCGTGGCCACATCAAGCGCCTCGCCCTCGAGCGCTTCGACGGCGACCCCGTCGTCGGCTCCCCCTTCGAGCCCCTCCTCGTCGACGCCGGCTTTACTCAGGGTCCTCGCCGCCTGACCCTGAGCGCCTGAACAGGGATGGTGGGAGCGGACGCCCCAGCCTCCGGTCTCTCCGGCTCAGATAAGTGCAGAGCGCGATGCCGGACCCGAGAGACAACGGCGCAATGATCATCGCCTCCAGCTCATTGGGCTCGCCCTTCGTCAAGACAAAGCCAACAGCGTAAATCACAAGCGCAAGCGCCAAGCCCAAGTTCGCGTTCTTAACGTTCATAGCAGATCTCCTAATAGCTTATATGATCGTCGCTATCTCCACAAGACGTGCCGCCAGGCAGAATGCGGCGGCCATATAGCCGGCATTCACAACCTCCCGCTCATACTCGTCACGGCCTCGCCGACCTAGCGCTCCCACCAAACCGGCTACGAATCCGCCCAGGACCATGCCGACCCCAACGGCAGTCGCAGACGCCTCGAAAAGCGCGCTGAGTGGCCCTGGATCCAGTTCCATGCCCAGACTCTGCCGCGAGCCGACTCACGACAGACCGCGCCGTAGCTACAACACCGCACAACCAGGCAAACAGACGCCTACGATCATCAAAGATGCCGGAGGGCGACACGATTCACAATGCGGCGCTGCGGGTTGGCAGTGCGCTGGTAGGCAAGGAGATCCTCGAGATCGAGACGCCCCATCCGCGCCATCGGATGGACCGCTGGCCGGAGCGGCTGGCGGGGCGGGCGGTGCGATCGGTCGACGCCCGCGGCAAGCACCTGTTCGTGCGCTTCGAAGGCGACCTGACGCTGCACTCCCACCTGCGGATGGGCGGCAAGTGGGGCGTCTACGAGCGCGGGCGGCGCTGGACCCGCGGCGCGCGTCGGGCCTGGCTCGTCATCCGGACGGCCGCCCACGACGTCGTCCAGTTCGACGGCCCGGTGCTGGAGCTGATGACCGACTCGCGCACCCGCTTCGACCAGTTGCTCGCCGGTCTCGGGCCGGACATCGTCGCCGACGAGTTCGACGAGGACGCCTACGTTCGCCGCATCCGCGAGGACGACCGGACGCGGGCGAGCGGAGAGGCGCTGCTCGACCAGCGCAACGTCGCCGGCATCGGCAACATCTGGAAGTCGGAGGGCTGCTTCATGGCGCGAGTCGACCCGTGGCGGCGTATGACCGACATCTCCGATGACGAGTTGCGCGAGCTCGCCCGCGCCATCCGGCCGGAGATTCGCGCGTCGGCCCGGCGCGGCGGCCCAATCGTCACGTATCGCGCCGTGACGACGGCTGGCGGTCCGCGCCGCGACGAGCGCCGCCCCGACGACCGCGACCGCCGCGCCGGCACCTACGTCTACGACCGCGCCGGCCTCCCATGCCGCGTCTGCTCCACACCGATCCTCGCCCGCGGACAGGGCGATGACAATCGCACTACATACTGGTGTCCGACATGCCAGGGCTGATCCGAGTTGGACACAAGGGCGCCGACCACGTCGCGCCGGGCAACACCGCCGAGAGCTTCGAAGCGGCGCTCGACCTCGGCGTCGACATGATCGAGTTCGACGTGATGCCGCTGCG
>CBFGZN010000143.1:0-6838 GCA_965653255.1 uncultured Solirubrobacterales bacterium
ATCAGGTCGACGTCCTTCGGCGCGGCGAGCACCAGCTCGCCGTCGCGTGAGCGACAGGTGACCTGCGGGCCCTTGAGCTTGCCGGTCTTCTCGTCGATCTCGGCGTTCGCCTGCGCGATGACCAGCTCCTCCTCCTGGTTCGCGTCGAGGCGGACGATCTCGTCGGTGACGAGACCGCCGTCGACCTTGCGATACGGAGTAGTGACGAAGCCGTGCTCGTTCACCCGGGCGTAGGTGGCCAGGGCGCCGATGAGGCCGATGTTCGGGCCCTCCGGCGTCTCGATCGGGCACATGCGGCCGTAGTGGGTCGGGTGGACGTCGCGAACCTCGATTGGAGCGCGCTCGCGCGTCAGACCGCCGGCGCCGAGCGCCGACAGACGGCGACGGTGCGTGAGGCCCGTCAGCGAGTTCGTCTGGTCCATGAACTGCGACAGCTGCGAGGAGCCGAAGAACTCCTTCTGCGCCGCGACGACCGGGCGGATGTTGATGATCGTCTGTGGCGTGATCGTGTCCGAGTCCTCGGTCGTCAGGCGCTCGCGGACGACGCGCTCCATCCGGTAGAGGCCGATCCGGAAGGCCTCCTGGATCAGCTCGCCGACGGTGCGCAGACGGCGGTTGCCGAAGTGCTCGTACTCGTCGAGGCGCTCCTCGATCGGCTCGCGGCCGTAGGTCTGCGCCTCGGCGGCGAAGTCCTTGATCGGCTCGCCCTCATAGAGGCCGTCCTCGGGGATCCCGAGTGCCTTCGGCAGCGAGACGAGCTCCTTGATCAGCTCGACGATGTCGCGCGGAGTGAGCGTGCGCGTGTCGAGCGACTCGTCGAGGTGCAGGCGCGAGTTGAGCTTGTAGCGACCGACGCGCGTCAGGTCGTAGCGCTTCGGGTCGAAGAAGAGCTGGTTGAGCAGGTTCTTCGCGGCGTCGACGGACGGCGGCTCGCCCGGGCGCTGCTTCTTGAACAGCTCGATCAGCGCGCCCTCCTCGGACTTCGTGACCTCGGTGTCCGCCTCGAGCGTGTTGCGGACGTAGAGCGAGTTGTCGAACAGCGCGAGGATGTCCTCGTCGCTGCCGGTCCAGCTCGGAGCAAGGCCGCTCTCCCGGAGCACCTCGCCCATCGCGCGCAGCAGGACCGTGACGGGCAGCTTGCGCTTGCGGTCGATGCGGACGTAGACGCGGCCCTTCTTGTCGATCTCGAGCTCGAGCCAGGAGCCGCGGGCCGGCATCAGGTTCGCGATGAAGACCTGCTTCTCGCGGTCCTTGGGCTCCATCACGTAGGCGCCCGGCGAGCGGACGAGCTGCGTCACGACCACGCGCTCGGTGCCGTTGATGATGAAGGTGCCGTGCTCGGTCATCCACGGGAAGTCGCCCATAAAGACCGACTGCTCGCGGATCTCACCGGTCTCGCGGTTCTGGAACGCGACCTTGACGGTCAGCGGGCGCGCGTAGGTGAGGTCCTTCTCACGACACTCCGAGATCGAAGCGACGGGATCGTCGAAGTGGATCTCCTCGAAGACGACGGCGAGGTTGCCGGTGTAGTCCTCGATCGGTGAGACGTCGTCGATGGTCTCGCGTAGACCGCCGCTCTCGGTGTCGACCAACCAGTCGAACGAGCTTCGCTGGATGTCGATGAGGTTTGGTAGCTCGAGAACGTTCTCGAGGCGTGAAAAACTGCGGCGCAGGCGGGAGGCATCAACACGTGCCAAGACGGCGGCTCCTTCGAGATTCGGCGGGAGAGCGAGACGGGCGCGAAAAGCGCGACCGTCCAAGATAGCACACTGAAGACCGCCCCCGGAAGGGGCGGTTGCCACGCCCCTTCCGGGGCGCGGACATGGCCATCACGGACCCCGTCCCGAGGCTTCGCGATATGTGGGCGAAGCGCAACTCGAGGGACGGCTACGGCTATAGGCCTTCTGTAAGGGTAGCGCCTTTTAGTCGCCGTGGCGCGTCTTGACCGCCGACTCCAGCTCTTGCTCGGTGAAGCCCGCAACAGCGACCCCGTCCGCCGTCCAGCGGTAGAGGGCGATGCCGAAGATCTGCCGCAGCGCCTGGGCGATCAGCAGCGTGACGACGAGCAGGACCGCGCCGATCAGCACGACGACCGCGCCGAGCGCGATCGCGTCGCCGGACCCGTCGTTGTTCCAGAGGATCAGGCCGAGGACGATCAGTGCGATCGCCGGAAGCGTTCCGAACAGGAAGACACCACCGCCGATCGCGATGTTGCCGGTCACCTGTCCGCGCCAGCGCTCCTTGAAGAGATGGGCCGAGCGTTTGATCGTCGCGATCGGGCCGGTGCCCTCGATCGCGATCACCGGGATCGCGAGGAAGGTGATCAGGCCCCAGGCGGCTCCGCCGAGCGCACCGATCAGCGGACCCGCGAGGCCGCGCTGGCTCTGGAGGATCGAGATCACCGTGCCGACGACGGCCGAGACGAACGCCCAGCCGGCGATCGCTCCGAGATGACTCGACGCGACGGAGACGCCGGTCGAGAGCGTGACCTGCTCGCCCTTGAAGGCGCGGTCGGCGGCGGCCGCGAGGCCGACGCCGAAGAAGGTCGCCGAGAGCGAGGCTAGGTAGATGCCAACCGCGATCAGCAGATAACCGACCGCGGAGGCGTCGGTGTCCAACAGGTAGAAGCCCGGCGCCGCGAAGACGAGAAAAGAGACGATCGCGAGCAGCCCGCCGACCACCGGATAGGCAGTCAGGCCGGGTTGGCTGCGCAGCAGCCGCCAGCTCTTCTTGGTCAGGTCCCAGCCGGTTCGAAAGCGTTTCATGACGCGATCATCGGCTGGGACCCGGACGGACTTGAACTACTTGAGCTCGGCCTCGCCGCCGGCCTCCTTGAGCTCGGCGACGAGCTTCTCGCCCTCCTCGCGCTCGATGGCCTCCTTGATCGGCTTGGGAGCCTCGTCGACGAGCGCCTTGGCCTCCTTGAGGCCGAGACCGGTCGCGGTACGCACGACCTTGATCACCTGGATCTTCTTCTCGCCGGCGGCGGTCAGGACGACGTCGACCGTGGTCGACTCCTCCTCGGCGGCAGCGCCGTCACCGGCACCCCCACCAGCGGCCGGGGCCGCAGCCGCGACCGCTGCGGCGGAGACGCCGAACGCCTCCTCCAGCGCCTTGATCCGCTCAGACAGCTCGAGCACAGAGATGCCCTTGAGCTCCTCGATCCACTTCTCGGTAGTTGCTGCAGCCATCTCTAGCTCTCCTTGTCCTCGCCCTCAGCGGGCGTGTCGTCTTGATCGGCGGCCTCGGCGGCTGGCGCCTCGGCCTCCTCAGTTGTCTCGGGCCCGTCGGCGGCCGGCTCTGCACTGGCCTCCTCGGCCGGGGCCTCCTCGGCGGCCGGCTCCTCGGCGGGGGCGGCAGCCTCGGGCTCGGGCTCGGGAGCGTCGCCGCTCACGAGGCCCTGCTCGGCGATCTGGCCGAGCTGGACCGCGAGGCCCTGAATCAGTTGGTTGAGCGTCCGCGCCAGGCCACCAATCGGGTAGGCCATGACGCCGACGAGCTGCTGGTTGAGCGTGGCGCGCGACGGCAGCTTCGAGATCGCGAGGATCTCGTCGGCGGTCACGCCGTTGCCGTCCATCGTGCCGCCCTTGAACTCGAGCAGCTCGTGCTCCTTGCGGAACGCCGCGAGCGCCTTGGCGGCGAGCGCGGCGTCACCACGCACGAAGGTGAACGCGGTCGGACCGTCGAGGAACGCCTTGAGGTCCTCGGCGCCGGCCTTGTCGGCGGCACGCTCGGTGAGCGTGTTCTTGACCACGCGCAGGCTCGCGTCGGCCTCGCGCAGGTTGGCGCGTAGCTCAGCCGCCTGCGCAACGGTGATCCCGCGGTAGTCGAGCGCGAAGACCGCCTGCGACTCCTGGATCTGCTCGGCCACCTGATCGATGACCGCTGATTTCTCGTCCCTGTTCATTCCGTTGTCTCCAATGAAAGAGCCCGCTCACAGGCGGGCTCGGGAGGACGGTCGGGACCGGTCTCGCGTGCTCCACCTGCCCCGGACTTCCGGCCGCTCCTGGCGGCCCGCCGAGGGTCTCGGGCAGAAAACTCGTTGCTCAGGCTACAGCAGCCGCGACCTCTCCGGCCTTGTCGGCCGTGGCGCTCGGATCGACGCGGACACCCGGGCCCATCGTCGTCGTCAGCGTGACCGTCTCGAGGTAGCGCCCCTTCGCCGACGCCGGCTTGGAGCGGTTGACCTCGTCGATCAGCGCGGCGAAGTTCTCGACCAGCGCGCTCGCCTCGAAGCTCGCCTTGCCGATCGGCAGATGGACGATCGCGGTGCGGTCGGTGCGGTACTCGACCTTGCCGGCCTTGGCCTCGGTGACCGCCTTGGTGACGTCGTTGGTCACGGTGCCGACCTTCGGGTTCGGCATCTTGCCCGACGGGCCGAGCACGCGGCCGAGCTTGCCGACCACCGGCATCATGTCCGGCGTCGCGATCGCGACGTCGAAGTCGGTGAAGCCCTCCTCGACCTTCTTGGCGAGATCGTCGTCGCCGACGTGATCGGCGCCGGCGTCCTGGGCCTCGCGTGCCTTGTCGCCCTTGGCGAAGACGGCGACGGTCATCTCACGACCGAGTCCGTGCGGCAGCGAGATCGTGCCGCGCAGCTGCTCCTCGGCGTGGCGGACGTTGAGTCCGGTGCGGATGTGAACCTCGACGGTCTCGTCGAGCTTGCCGCTGTCGAAGCTCTTGATCAGCGCGATCGCCTCTGAAGGCGAGTACTCGCGCTCGCGGTCGACCTTGGAGAGGTTGTCGCTGTAGCGCTTGCCGTGCTTGGCCATGGCTATGCCACCTCCACGCCCATCGAGCGCGCCGTGCCCTCGATGATCTTGGTCGCCTGGTCGAGGTCGTTCGCGTTCAGGTCGGGCATCTTCTTCTCGGCGATCTGGCGCGCCTGGTCGCGGGTGATCTTCGCGACCTTCTCGCGATTCGGCTCGCCCGAGCCCTTCGAGATGCCGGCGGCCTGCTTGATCAGGATCGCGGCCGGCGGCGTCTTGGTGATGAAGGTGAACGAGCGGTCCTCGTAGACGGTGATTTCGACCGGGATGATCGTGCCGCCTTCGGACTGGGTCTGCGCGTTAAACGCCTTGCAGAACTCCATGATGTTGACGCCGTGCTGGCCCAGCGCGGGACCGACCGGCGGCGCCGGGTTGGCGTTGCCGCCAGGGACCTGCAGCTTGATGAGTGTCAGGACTTTCTTGGCCATCTCAGATCTTCTTCACTTGGTCGAAACCGACCTCGACGGGGGTCTCGCGTCCAAAGATGGATACCAGCACCTTGAGCTTGGCGGCATCGTCGTTGATCTCGGAGATCTCTCCGGAGAAGTCCGAGAGCGGTCCCGAGACCACCTTGACGGACTCGCCGACGGTGAACTGGGCGCGCGTGCGCGGACGCTCCGCGGTCTCGCGGTTGAGCAGCCTGTCGACCTCCGGCTGGCTCAGCGGAACCGGCTTCTGCGATGGCCCGACGAAGCCCGTGACGCCCGGGGTGTTCTTGACGAGGCCCCAGGAATCGTCGGTCAGGTTCATGTTGATGAGCAGGTAGCCGGGCATCGTCCGCTGCTCCTTCTCGACCTTCTTGCCGTCCTTCATCTCCTGCACCTGCTCGGTGGGGATGACGACCTGGCGCACGGAGACCTGCTGGCCAAGCGACTGAACCCGGTGCTCGAGGTTCTGCTTGACCTTCTTCTCGTGGCCTGAATAGGTGTTGACGGCGTACCAGCGGAACATGACTTTGCTCAGATTGCTTTCTGGAGGGGCCCCACTGAGGGGCTAGAGGATGGCTTGGATTACTCGTGAGGCGACCGCGTCGAGCAGGCCCAGATAGCCGCCAGCGATCAACACGAAACCGAGGACAACGCCCGTCAGCGTGGTGAGCGCCTGACGGTCGGGCCACTGCACACGCTGCAGCTCCGCCCATACGGCGACGAGGAACTGTACGAGACGCGGCCGGTCCTTGTGCTCTCCCACCGGTTTGCGGCGTGACTTGCCGTCGGCGGCGAGGTCCTCCTCGGGGATGTCCTGAGTCGGATCGAAGTGGTGTGGATCGTGCTCGGCGTCGAGGTCCTGCTCGAAGTCGAGCACCTCGGCGGAGCTGCCGACATCCTGCGGCGGGGCGCCGGCACGAAGACGCTCGGACTCGCTCAGCGGCGGCGGCGTGGGCGACTCGGCGTCGGCGGCAACGATCCCCTCGCGCTCGAGCTCGTCGAGGACGTCGTCGGCGATCGGGTCGCCGCCGTGGCGGCGGGTCGGGCCGGGACGCGACGCGTTCGGGTCAGCGTCCTGACGCTTCTTCGCCGCGCCATCGCCGCCCTGCTGAGCCTTGCGGCGCGCCTGACGCTCCTTGGCGCGCTGACGGTTCCGAGCCACGCGGGCTTCCCTCCTACTTCACGCGCGTGAGCGCAAGGGCGCTCAGCGCGTCTCCTTGTGCGGCGTGTGCTTGCCGCACCAGCGGCAGTACTTGCGCAGCTCGATCCGATCCGGACTGTTGCGCTTGGACTTCTGTGACTGGTAGTTGCGCCGCTTGCACTCCTGGCACTCCAGGGTTACGGCGATCCTTACGTCTCCACGGGCCATAGCCACCCAAGATAGCGTGGCGCGGCTCCATCCGCCGGGCGACTACAGTCGGGGCATGGAGCTCGACGTCCGGATGTTGCACGGCAAGCGGGTTGCGTTCCGGCGCATGGGCACCGGGCCGGCGCTTGTCCTGATCCACGGGATCACCAACAGCAGCCAGAGCTGGGAGCCCGCGATGCGGCTGCTGGCGCGCGATTTCGACGTCATCGCCTTTTCGGTCTCGTTCGAATGGGACTACACGAACATCTTGACGATGCTGCGGCTGTCGGGCG
>CBFGZN010000144.1:0-6788 GCA_965653255.1 uncultured Solirubrobacterales bacterium
GCGGGGCGTCGGCGGTCACCAGCTCGCGGACGGTCATCCGCTCCAGCTCGAGGGCCCCGGAGATCTGCGCGGAGAACCCGGCATCCAGCGCGCCGACGCCGGCAACGTCAACCGCCTGCCACGCGAGGTCGGCTGGGTTCCTCAGCAGGCGGCGCTCTACGGCAAGCTGACGGTCGCCGAGAACCTGCGTCTGTTCGCGCGGCTCGAGCGAGTCGCGGACCCCGACGCAGCGGTCGCGGAGATGCTCGAGCTGACCGGCCTCGACGAGCGCGCAAACGATCTCGCCGCCGAGCTCTCGGGTGGCAACCGCCAGCGCGTCAACATCGCGATCGGGCTGCTCGGTCGCCAGGGCGTGCTGCTGCTCGACGAGCCGACCGCGGCGCTCGACCCGCGCCAGCGTGAGCGGGTCTGGGAGTTCGTGCTCGACCTTGCCGCGCGTGGGACGACCGTCGTCTACTCGACCCATGACCTGCAGGAGGCGGCGCGCCATGCCGACCGGGTCGTCGTGCTCGCCGACGGCGAGGCGCTGTTCGAGGGCTCGCCGGCGGCGCTCGGCCAGGCGGTCGAGAGCGAGGGTGGCAGCCACAGCGACTTCGAGGAGGCGTTCGTCGCCTTCCTCCGGCACCGGGGCCACTGACGAGCTGTGCGCTGGCTGCTGCTCAAAGATCTGCGCATCCTGCGCCGCTCGCCGGGACTGGTCGCGCTGCTGATCCTCTACCCGGTCGTGCTGTCGGTGCTGATCGGCTTCGCCATCTCGGCCGGTCCCGACAAGCCGAAGGTCGCGTTCGTCAGCCTCGTTCAACCGGGCGAGACCGCCGTCGAGGTCGGCGGCCAGCAAGTCGACCTGGAGCGCTACCAGGGGCCGCTGTTCGAGTCGATCGACCGCGTGCCGGTCGACTGCGAGGGCAAGACGGCACTGCAGTGCGAGCAGGCGGCGATCGACAAGGTCGAGTCCGGCGAGGCGCTGGCGGCGATCATCGTCCCGGAGGACTTCGCGACCAGGCTCGGCGGGCTGCAGACGCTCGCGCTCTCCGGCCCGCCGACGATCAAGGTCGTCTACAACGCCGACGACCCGGTCAAGGCGGCCTATGTCGAGGACACCCTCCGGGCGCGGTTGAGCGAGGCGAACCTGGCGCTGTCATCGCGCTTCACGGAGGCTGGCCTGTCGTATCTCGACCGGGTCGTCGACGGCGGAACGATCGGTGCGCCCGGGACGGACGGGATCGAGATCCTCGGGCTGCGCAACGCCGAGCGGATCGTCGAGCGGGTGCGGTCGAGCGCGACGCCGGCGCAGCGCACCGAGCTCGACCGCGTGATCGAGTTCTCACGTCTCGCGCGTGAGAACCTCGGCTTCTCGGAGCCGCTGGTGCGCTCGCTGCGCGAGCCGATCCGCGTCGAGCAGGTCGCGCTCGACGGTGGCAAGACCTCGTTGAGCGCGTTCGCGGTCGCGCTGGCCGTCGCCGTGTCGCTGATGTTCGTCACGGTGCTGCTCGCTGCCGGGGCGTTGGCCTTGGAGCGAGAGGAGAACGCCTTCGCGCGGCTCGTGCGCGGCCTCGTATCGCAGACGGGTCTGCTGGTGGAGAAGGCTGGGCTCGCCGCGGTCTGCTCACTCGTCATCTGCCTCGCGATGCTCGCCGGCCTTGGTCTGTTCGTCGATCTCGACTGGGCGCGGCTGCCGCTGTGGGTCGTCGCGCTCGCGGCGTCCGCCCTGTCGTTCGGAGCCCTCGGCGTGGCCGTCGGCGCCGTCACGCGCGAGGTCCGCGCCGCCTCGCTGCTCTGCGTGATGCTCTCGCTCCCGCTCGCCTTCCTCGCGCTCGTCCCATCCGGCTCGGTCGAGCCCGCGGTCTATGACGCCGCGCGTGCCATCTCTGCCCTGTTCCCCTTCCGCTCGACCCTCGACGCCCTCGACGCTGCGCTCAACGACTCCGGTGGACTTGCCGCTCCGCTCGCCCACCTGGCCGCGCTCGCGGTCGTGTTCGGGGCGCTCGCTCGACTTGCCCTCCGCCGCTTCGCCTGAGTCGCGCGCCGCCGATCTTCTTGCACGATTGTGGGGTCCTGACCCGTACAACCGTGGAAGATCGCTCGAAGCCGCCCAACCCACGGTTAGGATCGCGCCGTGGCCGCCATCGACCGCCGTCGCTTTCTCGCCAGCTCGGCTGCTGGCGTGGCGGCCGCGGCGTTGCCCCTGGATGCGCTCGCGACAGCGTCTGACCTGCTGACCGGCGAGTCCGCGATTTCCAATCGCGCGCTGCGAGCCCTGCGGTCGGCGGTCGACGGACCTGTGCTGACTCGGGGGAGCCGCGGCTACGGCACCGCGCGCCTGGTCTACAACGAGCGCTTCGACGGTCTGCGTCCGAACGCGGTCGTCGAGCCGCTGAACGCCCAGGACGTCGCGGCGGTCGTGCGCTGGGCGCAGCGCTACGACGTCCGGATCGTTGCCAAGGGCGGCGGTCATTCCTACGCCGGCTACTCGACGCTCTCGAATGGGGTGGTCGTCGACCTGCGTCGGATCGCCGGCGTCTCGCCGAAGCAGGCCAACACCCGCGTGAACGTGGGCGCGGGAGCACAGCTGATCGACGTCTACGCCGGCCTCGCCCGCCGCGGCGTCACGGTGCCCGCCGGCTCGTGCCCGTCGGTCGGCGTCGGCGGCCATGCGCTCGGCGGCGGGATGGGTCTCGCCGGTCGTCGCTTCGGCCTGCTGTCGGACAACATGACCGCGCTGACGATCGTCACCGCGGACGGCCAGGTCCGCCGCGTCGATCGCGACACCAACCCGGGCCTCTTCTGGGCTTGCCGCGGTGGTGGGGGAGGCAACTTCGGCATCGTCACCGGCTTCCAGTTCAAGACCCACCGCGCTCGCAGCGCAAGCTGGTTCAACATCGCCTGGCCTTGGTCCTCGGCGAGCGAGGCGCTCGACGCATGGCAGCGGCTGCTGCCCAGCGCGACCGACGAGCTGACCGCGATCTTCCACCTGACTACGAACGCCGACGGTCCGCCGAGCGTCAGCTGCGACGGCCAGTTCTTCGGCTCCGAGAGCCAGCTGCGCGCCACGATCCGTCCGCTGCTCGAGCACGGCGCCCAGCTGTCGATCGGCACCGAGGCCTACCTGCCGCTGATGCTGCGCTGGGCCGGCTGCCTCGGCGATCCGCTGCGCTCCTGCCACACCCGCCACACGACCAGCGGCGGCACACTTCCGCGGGCAGCCTTCTATGCCAAGTCCGACTACGTCGACAAGCCGCTGTCGAGCGCCGGCCGTCGTACGATGGTCGACTGGATCGACCGCCGCAACGCCAACCCCGCGCTCGGCTCCGGCGCCCTGCTGCTCGACTCCTACGGCGGCGCGCTCAACCGCCCCAAGCCCGGCGCCACCGCCTTCGTCCACCGCGACGAGCTCTTCTGCATCCAGTACGGCGCTTACTTCGAGGGCGCCACCGCCCAGCGCGCCAGCCGCTCCTGGATCCGCGGCGCCCACCAGGCGATGCGTCCCTACGTCTCCGGTCAGGCCTACCAGAACTACATCGACCCGGCCCTACCCAACTGGAAGCGCGCCTACTACGCCACCAACCTCCCTCGCCTCCGCCAGGTCAAGCAGACCTACGACCCAGACTTCTTCTTCCGCTTCCCCCAGGCCATCCCGCCAGCCGGCTAATGGCTGCACGATCTCGTCACGGGATCGTTACTAGCGTGACACCGCTGTAGCGGCGCTAGGACGAGAGTCCAAGACGGTCTGGTCAAGCCTCTGAGTCTTCCAGCTTGCGGTTCCGGGACCGAGCCGCGGTTCTGGGGGAAGTGGCCCTCTAAACAGGTCGCATAGGAGGTAGCGATGATCGAAGCCGTGACTTTGATCCTTGCGGTGATCGTGCTGCTCTCGGTTGTCGAACCGAGACGCGGTCAGTAGCCAGCCGCTCTGTCCCGGCGGGCGTCGGTCCCGATTGCTCGTCGGGACACCTAGAAATGCGAGAGGCCCGGTCTCCCGGGCCTCTCGAAAGCTGCGACATCGAAGCCGCGACTTTGATCCAAGATCGATTGTAGACGGCTCGCAGCAGTCGACTACTTGTAGTTCTTGCGCTCGAAGACGTCGCGGGTGAGGGAGTCGACGCGGTCGAGAAAGAGGATGCCGTCGAGGTGGTCGATCTCGTGGAGTAGGCAACGGGCCTCGAAGGCGTCGGTCTCGATGCGGCGGGGGGTGGCGGTCAGGCCGTCGTCGGTGAGCTCGAGCGCGGCGGCCTCGACGGCGATCGAGGTGGCGCGGCGGACATTGGCGGTGAGGTGGGGGATGCTCAGGCAGCCCTCGCGGCCGACCTCGGCACCGTCCTCGGCGACTACGCGCGGGTTGGCGAGCAGCAGCAGGCCGCTCTCGGTCTCGGCCTTCTTGTGGCCGGTCACGTCGACCACGACGATCCGGGTCATGTCGCCCAGCTGGGTGGCCGCGAGGCCGACGCAATGACCGAAGTCGACCATCGTGTCGAGCAGGTCGCGCGCCGCCCGCTCGGTCTCGGGCGAGTCGAGCGCCGCCGCCTCGGCGACGGCCTTCAGCGCCGGGTGCGGGTAGTGCAGGACCTCGCGGACCGCCATGCGCTTTCCGCCCTACAGCTCGTCGCTGGCGAGCTCGCGCAGGCTGACCTCGACGACCTCGCTCGCCGCGATCTCGGCCAGCGCACGGTCGACGTCCGCGGGATCGACGTCGTCAGGCACGGCGACCTCGATCAGCAGGGCATACAGCGACGGCTGACCGTCGCCCTCGACCAGGCGCGTCTCGAGGTCGGTGATGTTCACGCGGTGCTCGGCGAGGACGCGGGTGGCGTGGTGGACGATCCCGGGATGGTCGACGCCGTAGATGCTGAGCACGTGCGTCGCGGCGGGCGTGGCCTCGGCGAGTGGCTCGACGGCGCTCAGGGCCAGTGCCTCCAAGCCGAGATCGGCCGCGACCTCGTCGAGGTCCGCGGCCAGCGACTTGCGATCGGCGTCGCCGGGCAGCCCGAGGATCAGCGTCATCGCGAAATGACCGCGGAGGATCGACATCCGCGAGTCCTCGACGTTGACGCCGTGGCGCAGTAGCACCGCGGTCGTCGCGGCGACGATGCCCGGTCGATCCCTCCCGACGGCTGACAGCGCAAGCTGAGGCATGCGGCGAGGATACGTCACGCCGGCGCGACGCCCCTAGACTGGTCGCGATGGCCTTTCCAGCAACCCGCATGCGCAGGCTGCGCGGTAGCGGCCTGCTGCGCGACATGGTGCGCGAGACGGAGCTCACCCCGGCCCACCTCGTCCAGCCGCTGTTCGTCGAGCTCGGCACCGACAGCCGCACGCCGATTGAGGCGATGCCCGGCGTTGAGCGGCTGTCGATCTCGCATGCCGTCGAGGAGGCTGGCGAGATCAAGGAGCTCGGCATCCCCGCGGTTCTGCTGTTCGGCGTCCCCGCCGAGAAGGACGAGCAGGGCTCCGGCGCCTACGACGACGAGGGAGTCGTCCAGCTCGCCGTGCGCGCGATCAAGGACGCCCACCCGGAGCTGCTCGTGATCACCGACGTCTGCCTCTGCGCCTACACGTCGCACGGCCACTGCGGCGTCGTCCGGCCTGACGGCGCGATCGATAACGACGTTACGTTGGAGTTGCTCGCCCAGACCGCCATCTCGCACGCACGCGCGGGAGCCGACGCTGTCGCGCCGAGCGACATGATGGACGGCCGGGTTGGCGCGCTGCGCGGCCAGCTTGACGCCGAGGGCATGAAGGAGACGCCGATCGTCGCCTATTCGGCGAAGTTCGCTTCGGCCTTCTACGGGCCGTTCCGTGAGGCGGCCGACTCCACGCCGGCCTTTGGCGACCGCCGCACCTACCAAATGGATCCCGCCAACTCCGACGAGGCGGTCCGCGAGGCGCTGCTCGACGCGGAGGAGGGCGCCGACATCCTGATGGTCAAGCCGGCCCTGCCCTACCTCGACGTGATCCAGCGGATCAAGGAGGCGACCGGAATGCCGCTCGCCGCGTACAACGTCAGTGGTGAGTACGCGATGGTCAAGGCGGCCGCCGCGGCCGGGCAGATCGACGAGCGCGGGGCCGTGCTCGAGGCGCTGACCTCGATCCGCCGCGCCGGCGCCGACATCGTGATCACCTACCACGCGAAGGACGCCGCCGGATGGCTTCGCTGAGAGAGGCGGCGGCGATCCCCAAGACGCGCAGCCGCAAGGACGGCGCGGCGATCCCGCTCGACGACCTCGACAAGAAGCTGCTCAACCTGATGCAGGGCAGCTTCCCGATCGCCCCGCGTCCCTACGAGCACGTCGCCGGCCTCGCCGGGGTCTCCGAGGATGAGGTGATGCGCCGCGTCCAGCGCCTGCTCGACGGTCGGATCGTCCGCCAGGTCACGCCGATCTTCGACACGCGCGTGCTCGGCTACAGCTCGATGCTCGTCGCCGCCAAGGTCGACCCCGAGAATCCCCACCGCGCCGCGAAGGTCGTCAACTCGCATCCTGGCGTCTCGCACAACTACCTGCGCAACCACGACTTCAACATGTGGTTCACGATCGCCACCGAGCCGGGCTCGCAGCTCGGCCTCGACGGCACGCTCGACGTCCTCCAGGAGCTGACCGGCGCCGAGTCGATCCGCCAGCTGCCGACGATCAAGCTGTTCAAGATTCGGATGGACCTCGAGATGGAGAAGGGGACCAAGGACCTGGCGGCGATGGGTGTCGCGCTGGACCCGATCGAGCCCGACCCGATCGAGCCGACCGAGCTCGACATCGCGGTCATCCGCGAAGCGAAGGATGCGCGCGCGCACCTGCTCGATC
>CBFGZN010000145.1:0-6635 GCA_965653255.1 uncultured Solirubrobacterales bacterium
CTTCCTGGTCCCGAAGGCCCGCTTCACCAAGGCCGAGCTGCGCTACCTGACCGAGGTCGACGGGCACGACCACGTGGCCCTGGTCGCCGAGTCGGACCGCTGGCCCGGAATGGTGGTCGCGGTCGCCCGCTACGTCCGGCTGAACGACGACCCCGACACCGCCGAGGCGGCGATCGTCGTCGCCGACGCGTTGCAGGGCCTGGGACTCGGAACGCTGCTCGCCGAGCGGCTCGCGTCGATCGCGGTCCTCCACGACGTGCGCCGCTTCAGTGCGGAGATGCTCGGCGACAACCACGCCGCGCACCGGCTGATGGACCGGCTGCAAGACCGCTTGCAAACTCGCCCGCTGGGCGCCTGACTGCCAGACTCGCCGAGTGCCTCGCCGCGCCCTGGCTCTCGCGGCATCGATCTTCGCGATCGGCCTGCTGTCGACAGTTCCGGCCTCCGCCGGTGCCCAGGCCCCTGTCACGTCGCCCTCGGTCCCCACCTTCGACGGCGACGCGATGTGGATCTGGCTGACGACGCGCACAGAGGGCGGCAGCGCCACCCGAATCGCCGCGCGCGCCAAGCGCAGCGGGCTCGAGCTGGTGATCCTCAAGGCGGGCAACGAGCGCACCCAGTGGACCCAGCTCAACCCGTCGTTCGTGGGCACGCTGCACGCAGCCGGGATCAGAGTCTGCGGCTACCACTTCGTCTACGGCCGCCATCCGATCGCCGAGGCACGGCTGAGCGCGCGGATCGCCAGGACCGGCGCCGACTGCCTGGTGATCGACGCCGAGAGCGACTACAAGGGCCGCTACCGCGAGGCCGAGCTCTACATGCGCGAGCTGCGCCGGCTGGTCGGTCCCGCCTACCCGATCGGGCTGACCAGCTTCCCCTACGTCCACTACCACTCGACGCTGCCCTACTCGGTCTTCCTCGGACCGGGCAACGCCGACTTCAACGTGCCGCAGATGTACTGGCGCGCGATCGGGACGTCGGTCGACTCAGTCTTCCAGATCACCTACATGGACAACCGGATCTACAAGCGGCCGATCTATCCGCTCGGGCAGACCTGGATGCAGCCGTCGCGCGCCCAGGTCGTGCGCTTCCGATCGCTCGCAACCGCCTACGGAGCGACCGGCGTCAGCTGGTGGTCGTGGCAGGAGACCACCGCGCGCGACTTCGCGAACATCGCGGCGCCGCTACCGGCGCGGCTACCTCGCCCGCGCGATCCCGGCTATCCGCTGCTGACCGCGCTCTCGCGCGGCGACATCGTCGTCCAGGCACAGCAGCTGCTGCTCGCGGCCGGAGCGAAGCTGCGCGTCACCGGACGGATGGATCTGGCAACGCGGCGCGCCATGGCGACGTTCAAGCGCACGCGCGGCCTCGGCTTCACGGGAGTCGTCACCGCCGCGACCTGGCGCGCTCTGTTGGAGCTCGATCCCGCTCCCGTGACCTGGCGGGCGCGGACATACGCGACAGCGGCAAGACGCTGACGTTGCCGGCGCGCGACTCGGCGCGGATCTTGCGGCGGCTGTTCGGCAGCTGGCGGACGCGGACGTCCTCCTCGCCGGCCGCCGTCTGAGCGTCGACCGAGTAGCCGACGTCCGGGACAAAGACGGTGACGCTGCCGGCACGCGACTCCGCGTCGACGTTCAACGGCGGCCGCAGCAGGTCGATGTCGACGGAGCCCGCCGCCGCGTTCGCGTCCACGCGACGGGCGACGGACCGGACTACGTTCACACCACCGGCCCGCGAGTCCAGCGTGAGGTCGTCGGCGCGCACGCGCTCGGCGTCGACCGTACCCGCATGGGAACGCAGCTCGATCGTGCCGCCGCGCACATCGATCGCGCGTACCGACCCGGCGTTCGAGCGCAGCTCCAGATCGCCGCGCAGTCCGCGCGCGACCGACTCGCCGCCCGACGTCCGCACCGCGACAGACACGCCGCGCGGCACCGCGACGCGGTAGTCCTCCTCGCAGGTGCCGAACGTCAGGAAGTTGCAGCTTCCGCGCAGGCGCAGGTGGCCGCCGCGCAACTCGTCCTCGCGCTCGTGACCGCTGAGAAAGCCGTGGCGCGAGTCGATCGAGACCTCGACGCGGCGGCCACGAGCCGGGATCAGGTCGACGTTGCCGTGTGCGTAGCGGAGGTCGATCGACGTCACGCCCGCGTAGCTGTCGAAGACGTGCTCCTCCTCGATCGACAAGCGGTCGAGCGCCTGCGCGCTCCCCCAGGCGATCATCGCCAAGGTCAGCAGGCCGCCGATCGCGAACAGCAGCCGGCGCAGCGGGCGCGAGGTTCGGTAGTCGGTTGGCGCAGCCATCGTCAGACCCCGAGGTAGGTGAGCACCGCGAGCACGCGGCGGTTTTGGGCCTCGGTTGCCGGCAGACCGAGCTTCTGGAAGATGCTGCGGACGTGCTTCTCGATCGCGCCGTCGGTGACGACGAGCCGCTCGGCGATGCCGGCATTGGTGTGGCCCTCGGCCATCAGCCCCAGCACCTCGCGCTCGCGCGGCGTCAGCTCGTCGAGCAGGTCCTCGCGCTGGCGGCGCGACAGCAGTTGCTCGATCACCTCGGGATCGATCGCGGTACCGCCGGCGGCAACGCGGCTGGCAGCCGACAGGAACTCCGACACGTCGGCGACGCGGTCCTTGAGCAGGTAGCCGACGCCCTGACTACCGCCGGACAGCAGCTCGGTCGCGTAGCGCTCCTCGACGTACTGGGACAGGATCAGGATCGCCACGTCGGGGTACGCACGCCGGATGGCGATCGCGGCGCGCAGCCCCTCGTCGCGCTGCGACGGCGGCATCCGGACGTCGACGATCGCCAGCTGCGGCTGGTGATCGCGGACCGCGTCCATCAGCGCCGGCGCGTCGCCGACCGCCGCCACGACCTCGTACTTGGCCTCGGTGAGCAGCCCCACCAGCCCCTCGCGCAGCAGCGCCAGGTCCTCCGCGATCACAACTCGCACGGGATCACCGCCTTCAGCGTCGTCGGTCCCCCAGCGGGGCTGTCGATCTCCAAGCTGCCGCCGAGCGCGTCGACGCGCTGGCCGATTCCCTCGAGGCCGGAGCCGGGCGTGCGCTTGGCGCCGCCCTGGCCGTCGTCCTGCACCAGCACGGTCAGATGGCCGTCGCGGTGGGCGATCCGCACCTCGGCCTCAGTCGCGCCGCCATGCTTCGCGACGTTGGTCAGCGCCTCGGCGACCACGTAGTAGGCGGCGGTCTCGGTCGCCGCCGGCGGGCGGCCGTCGAGATCGACCGCGACGGTCACCGACACCGGCGAGCGGCCCGCGAGCGCAGACACGGCGGCGTCGAGGCCGCGGTCGGTGAGGATCGAGGGGTGGATTCCGCGTACGAGGTCGCGCAGCTCGGCCATCGCGCGCTTGGTCTCCTCGTGGGCCTGGGCGATCAGCGGCTCGGCGGCCGCCGGGTCGTCGGCCATCTTCTCGCGCGCCCGGCCGAGGTCGAGCGCGATCGCGACGAGCCGGTGCTGAGCGCCATCGTGGAGGTCGCGCTCGATCCGCCGCAGCGTGCTGTCGGTCGCGTCGACCGCGCTGGCGCGGCTGTGCTCGAGACGGGCGACCTGCTCGTCGACGTCGGGGCCGAGCAGAGCACGCGCCAGTGCGGCGATGCCAGTCGCGAGCGGTCGCGCCGCGAACAGCGCCAGCACGGCGACGAGCAGACCGCCGGCGGCGAGCACAAACGCGAGCGGCAGCGATGCGTCGCCGATCGTCGTCCCGTCGGGGAAGGTCGATGCGGTGATCGGCAGGGTGATCAGCACCAGCGCCGTCGACCAGAGCGCGATCAGGACCAGGCCCGCGACGGCTCCGGCGGTGGCGAGCACGCCGAACCAGCCGAGGTCCTTCCAGGTCGCGCGGTCGCGCAGCCGTGCCCAGAGCCGGCGCCAGGCGCCCTCGCGCGGCAGGTCGGCGTACGGCGGCGCGATCGGAGCGCCGAGCACCAGCGCGGCGCGCTCGCGCTCCCAAGCGGCGACGCGGCGCCAGATCAGCATCGTGACGACCAGCATCGGGATGCCGATCAGGACGAAGCTGAGCGCCAACCCGAGCCCGATCGCGAAGACGAGCCAGAAGCCCCAGAAGAGGCCGATCGGCAGGCAAAGCGCCACGTAGACCAGCTCGCGCCAGGCGCGGCCCGGCGTGGTGGCGTCGATGCGGCCGTCGAACATGACGCACACCGTATGAGAGCCAGCGGGCTCTGCCCAGCCGGCTCCCCACCGAATCGACGTCGGGTTATCCCTACGCGCCACGAGCGTCGACGGGCGATACCGTTGGCGCTCGATGCGCGCCGTCACCTTCCAGGCGCCCGGCGAGGTCCGGGTCGACGAGAAGCCGGAGCCGGAGATCGGCTCGCCGGACGAGGCGATCGTCCGCATCGAGGCGAGCGGGGTCTGCGGCTCGGATCTGCACATCTACCACGGCCGTGTCGGCGTCGAGCCGGGCTTCACGATCGGCCACGAGTTCGTCGGCGAGCTGATCGCCGCCGGCGAGAACGTGACCGGGGTCGCCATCGGCGACCGCGTGCTCGGCTGCTACTGCACCGCCTGCGGCAGCTGCTTCTACTGCCGCCGCGGCGACTTCCACAAGTGCGACTCCGGCCGTGTCTTCGGCCACGGCAAGGTGCTCGGCTCGCTGCAGGGCGCACAGGCCGACCAGGTGCTGGTGCCGAACGCCAACCTGACGCTGCGCAGGGTGCCGGAGGGGATGTCGAGCGATGTCGCGCTGTTCGCCGGCGACGTGATGGGCACCGGCTTCCATGCGGTCGAGTCGGCCGGCCTCGACGCCGGCGACACCGTCGTGGTGCTTGGCCTGGGCCCGGTCGGGCTGTGCGCCGTCCAAGTCGCACGGGCGCGCGGCGCCGCCCAGGTGATCGCGATCGACTCGGTCGCCGAGCGGCTCGAGATGGCGCGTAGCTTCGGCGCCAACCCGGTCCACCTGACCGAGGACGACCCCCGCGCGGCCGTCAAGGCGGCAACCGACGGCCGTGGTGCCGACCTGGTGGTCGACGCCGTCGGCCATCCCGACGCGCTCGAGCTGGCGATCCGCCTGGCGCGCAAGGCGGGGCGCATCTCCGCCACCGGCGTCTACGCTGAGCGTGCGGAGGTCCATCTCGGCCTGCTCTGGGTCAAGGCGCTCGAGGTCCACAGCGGCCACGCCAACGTGATCGCCCACGTCGACCGGGTGCTGGCGCTGATGGCCGCCGGCGTGCTCAACCCCGCCCCGCTCGTCAGCCGCCACATGGCGCTCAACGACGCGCCCGAGGCCTACGCCGCCTACGACCGCCGCGAGGCACTGAAGATCGTGTTGACGCCCTAGGAGGGAGACCCGATGACCGCGACACTTCCCGCCGAGCTCTCCGACGCCGCGCGCGTATTCGCCGCCGGCCCCCACCGGCTGCTGATCGGCGACGAGCGCGTCGAGGCCGCCGACGGGACCACGTTCATCACCTTCGACCCCTCGACCGGCCAGCCGATCGCAGAGGTCGCCGAGGCCGGCGTCGACGACGTCGACCGCGCCGTGCGCGCGGCCCGTAGCGCGCTCGAGGGCAAATGGGGGTCGCTGACCCCGGCGAAGCGCGCCGCGCTGCTCTACCGGCTCGCCGACCTCGTAGAGGCCAACGCCGACGAGCTCGCCCAGCTCGAGTCGCTCGACACCGGCAAGCCGGTCGGGCTGGCGAAGATCGTCGACGTCGGCAAGACGGTCGAGCACCTGCGCTACTACGCGGGCTGGCCGACGAAGATCGCCGGCCAGGTGATCCCGGTCTCGCAGCCCGGCGTCCACGTCTACACGCGCCGCGAGCCGGTCGGCGTCTGCGGTCAGATCATCCCGTGGAACTTCCCGCTACTGATGGCCGCCTGGAAGATTGGCCCGGCGCTCGCGGCCGGCTGCACGACGGTGCTCAAGCCGGCCGAGCAGACGCCGCTGACCGCGCTGCGGCTCGGCGAGCTGGCACTCGAGGCCGGCTTTCCGGAGGGTGTGCTGAACGTCGTGACCGGCGACGGCGCGACCGGCGCGGCGATCGTCGACCACCCTGGCATCGACAAGCTCGCCTTCACCGGATCGACCGCCGTCGGCCGCGAGATCGGCGCCAAGGCCGGCCGCGCGCTGAAGCGCGTCACGCTCGAGCTCGGCGGCAAATCGGCGAACATCATCCTGCCCGACGCCGACCTCGACGCCGCCGTCAAGGGCAGCTATCAGGGCATCTACTACAACACCGGCCAGGCCTGCAACGCCGGCTCGCGGCTGTTCGTCCAGAAGGGCCAGTTCGACGAGGTTGTCTCAAAGCTCGCCGCTTCGGCCGCCAAGGCGCGTGTCGGCGCCGGGCTGGCGGAGGGCACCCAGCTCGGCCCGGTGATCTCCGTCGAGCAGGAGGAGCGGGTGCGCGACTACATCGAGCAGGGCCGCCGCGACGGCGCGGAACTGGTCGCCGGCGGTGGCACGCCCGAGGGAGCCGGTGACGGCTACTTCGTCGAGCCGACGCTCTTCACCACGACCTCGGACGACATCTCGATCGCCCGCGAGGAGATCTTTGGCCCGGTACTCGTAGCGCTCCCCTACGAGGACCTCGACGAGGTCGCCGCGCGCGCCAACGACAGTGAGTACGGGCTCGCCGCCGGCGTCTGGACGCGCGACGTC
>CBFGZN010000146.1:0-6630 GCA_965653255.1 uncultured Solirubrobacterales bacterium
ACAACGCGGCTCGAAGTCCAATTGGTCCATCGCGGAATGTGAACTCGGGAAACTCGGTCATCTCGGCTCAGGACTGGGCTTTCCGCAGGAGGAGAGTGTGCGTAGGGGCGGTGTTGTCTGGAGCAACTGGGCGACACGGCTGCAGCAGCCAGCATATACGCTGTCTCGCGATGTCGAAGCTCGGTAGCCGCCTCTGTCGGACGCGGCCGCCGTTTCATGTTCCGAAACGTGGAACGTAGGCTGTGCTCAGGGGCCAGGATGTTGTCGTGCTGTTGAAGCTGCTCGGCCGGAGCGAGCCGGTGGGTGCGCGCCAGCTCTCGGCTGAGCTCGGCTTCAATGTCGCCGGTACTCATCGCTCCTTGCGCCGCCTCGACGACGCCTGGCTGCGTTGGGGGATGCGCCGGGGAGTTCACATCCCGCACGCCGAGGAATTCCTCATCCACGCGGTGAAGTTCTACTTCCCGGCTAGGCGCGGAGGCGAGGTGCCGGGGATCCCGACTTCTTGGGCTGCGGAGCCCTTGAAGGGTGAGCTGGCGGCTACGACCGATCTGCCGCCTGTGTGGCCGCTCGCTCTTGGCAAGGTGCGTGGCTCTTGTTCGAGCCGCTGCATCCCATGGTTCCCGATGCGGCGAAGTCAGACCCGGAGCTGGCAGAGCGCCTGGCGCTGGTCGACGCGCTGCGGAGTCGTGAGGGTGCGCGCGTCAGGAATTTGGCCGAGAGGCTCCTGAAGGAACGCATCGATGTCGAGGCTGGTCTGCTGCGCGACCACTTGCGCTCGAAATAGAGCAGAACGCGCTATTTCGAACATCTCCCAACCGCCACGGCGCGATGCGGCTCGCTGTGGCCGGTTCAGCCCGCCGCATGTATCGCGTATCGATACGCGATACATGCCCCTCATCCGGGCCGGTCTTTCTCGAAATCAGGCCGTTCCGCTGTCAGCGGAACAGGGGAATTCGCGGAACTTCGCCGGCGGTCTCCCGGACCGGAGGGCCGGATCGGTGGGCAACAAAAGGGCAACAGGCCCCACAGAACCCAACGATCCCCAACGAACTCGCCCCGCCGACAACCACTCTAGAACGCACCCCAACGCACTCAAACGCCCCTCAGGCCGGGACTACGGAACCGAAGGTCAGAGGTTCGAATCCTCTCGGGCGCGTGAGGAGGGTCTGCTAGGGCGAGACTGGCGCGGCCAACGCCGCCGCGGACGGCCGGGCGAGCGCGGCGAGCAGATCGGCTTGAGTGACCAGACCGACCAGTCGCCCGGCCGGGTCGACGACCATCGCGGCATGGCGGTGCCCGTCGGTCAGCGGTCCGACGAGCTCGGTTGCGGGATCGGACGGTGCGGCGGTGAGCGGTGGGGCCATCACGTCGGCGACGGCGCTCGCGGGTCGGGCGAGCTCGCGCAAGCCGACGCCGCCTAGTGGTCGTCCATCCGCGTCGAGCACCGGCAGCAGGCGGACGCCGGAGTCGAGCAGCAGGCGGCGGGCCACGTCCGGGTCGGCGTCGCGGTCGACGGAGATCACGTCGCGCGACATGATCTCCGAGCATGTCAGGTCGGCGCGCTCGCGCGTGAGCACCCGCGCCTCGAGCTCGTGCAGCAGCAGCTGGAGATCCTCGCGGTCGATGTCGAAGGTCTCGCCCATCTGCGCCAGCACGGCGTCGACGTCGGCGGGGCTGGGTCCGACGCGGTGTGAAGGCGGCGGGTCGTCGGTCGTCGTTGGCGCCGTCGTCGGCGGCCGATGCGGATAGGCGTGCCCGGAGAGCTTGTGGAACGCCCAGCCGGCCACGACCAATGCGAAGGCGTCCGCCGCGACCGAGGTCAGCGGGAAGAGCCAGTCGGCCGACTCGACCGCAGGTCCGCCGAGCGTCGCCAGCAGCGCGGCGGCGCCGCCCGGAGGGTGCAGGCAGCGCGCGAGCGACATCGCGCCGATCGCGAGCGCGACGGCGAGGCCGGCGGCCAATGCTCCGCCGCCGAGCGCGTGTGCCACGCCGACCCCGATCAGCGCCGACAAGGCATTGCCACCGACCACCGGCCACGGTTGCGCCATCGGGCTCGCCGGCACCGCAAAGACCAGCACGGCCGAGGCGCCGATCGGCGCGACGATCCATGGCGACGTCGTCCCATCGCCGTGGAGCGCGATGCCCACCAGGCCCACGAGCGCGATCCCCACGCCGGCGCCGAGACAGGCGATCGCGCGGTCGTGCGCGGTGGCGCCGGCCAGGATCGGCCTGAACAGGCGCCGGTCCCGCCGGTGCCGCGATAGCGGAAGTCGGCCCGGTCTCATCGGTCGCGGACCCTATCGGCGTCGCTAAAGGTTCTCGGCCAACGCTCCCAAACAGTGGCGATCGCACTCCGCGCGGCGGGAATCGGCGGGCCACGCTAGACGATGCCGGGCCGCAGCACCTCAGGGTCGTGGCCCGGCAGGACGGTGCGCCCGGCGTCGCGGAGCTGCTCGAGGCGCTCGGCCGATCGACCCTGCGCCGCGTGGTCGCCGAAGATCGGGAAGCGGTGGTCGTCGAGTCCGGAGGCGAAGTGGGTGACGTCGCCGCCGATGACGACGTCGCCGGCGCGGACGGACTGATGGCCCGGTGTGTGGCCGGGGGTCGACAGCAGCAGGACGGAGCCGTCGCCGAGCAGGTCGTGGTCGCCGTCGACTAGGCGCACCTCGCGCGCGACGGAGTCGTAGTCGCGCGGCAGGAAGAAGTTGCGCGCGATGGCGTCGGCGTCGTGGCCGGCGTCCCACTCCGCCCGCTGGATCACGAGCGGGACCTCGGGTGGGACGAGCTCGAGGCCGCCGGCGTGGTCGAAGTGGAGGTGGGTCATCACGACCATCGCAATCGTGCCCAGGTCGACCTGGTCAGCGATCGACGCCTCCTGCTCGGGCACGAACGGCCCGAATGCGTCGGGGCGGCCGTAGTGGGCGGCGACGTCCGCGACCGCCGCCGGATTCAGGCCGGTGTCGACGAGGATCCGCTCCCCGCCGGTCTCGACCAGGTATGCCGGCACGGGGAAGCGGATCGTTTCGTCGAGCGGGGCGTCGCGGCGGACGATCCCGGCGGGCACCGTCAGCCAGCCGACATCGAGCAGTTCGACTCTCATGGCGGCGATCGAACCACGGGTCGGGCCGCACCGGGGAAGGCATGTCCGAATACGAGGGGCATCCGTCCTTGCGGACATCTGCCGGACAGGTCACCATCTCCCCGTGGCGCCGCCCAAACGCCAGGTCGTGCTCGTCGGCTTCGACGGCATGCAGCTGCTCAACCTCGTCGGCCCGGCCGAGATGCTCGACGCCGCCACACAGCTGCTCGGCGACGGGCGCGGCTACCGCGTGACGATCGCGACGCCTGACGGCGCGCCGGTGCGCGGATCGGCGGGACTGCGGATCGCCGCCGACAAGCCGCTCGGCCACGTCCGCCCGCGCGCCGTCGACACGCTGATCGTCGGTGGCGGCATGCGCGTCGGCGAGGTCGCCGGCGACCAGCGGCTCACCGCCGGGATACAGCGCGTCGCCGCCGGCGCCCGGCGGACCTGCTCGGTCTGCACCGGCGCCTTCCTGCTCGCCGGCGCCGGGCTGCTCGACGGCAAGTCCGCGACGACCCACTGGGCGTTCTGCTCCGAGCTCGCCCGCCGCCACCCGCGCGTCGCCGTCGAGCCCGACCGGATCTTCGTCCGCGACGGCGCGACGATGACCTCGGCCGGATCGACCGCCGGTATGGACCTCACGCTCGCGCTGATCGAGGAGGACCATGGCCCCGACGTCGCCCGCGCCGTCGCGCGCTGGACCGTCATGTTCCTCCAGCGGCCCGGCGGCCAGTCCCAGTTCTCCGAGCGGCTGGCGCTTCCGGGCGCCGTCGCCTCGCCGCTGCGCCAGGTCCTCGACGCCGTCGTCGCCGAGCCCGCCGCCGACCACCGCCTCGCCCAGCTCGCCAAGCGCGCCGCCGTCTCCGAGCGCCACCTGCGCCGCCTGTTCGCCGACCAAACCGCCACGACGCCAGCACGCTTCGTCGAGCGGGTCCGCGTCGAGGCTGCACGCGAGCGGCTCGAGCGCACTACCGCGCCGGTCGAGACCGTCGCCGCCGACTGCGGCTTCGGCAGCCCCGAGACGATGCGCCGCGCCTTCCTGCGCGTCGTCGGCGTCGGGCCGTCTGACTACCGCGCACGATTTCGTTCAACCGGACTCCCGATTCAGGCGGCCTGAAATCCGCTTGACAACTGGCCTATAGCCTCAGCGCATGTCGGGTAAGACATGGCCGTCCGTACTAGACGCATAGCTCCCTGGCGCTATATGCCAAAAAGACCAATCCTTGCCGGGCTAGATCAACGACAAGGGAGTTCAAGTGGGCGGACGAGTGCGAGTGACGATGTTGGCGGCGGTGGCAACCGCAGCCGTGGCAATGGCCTCGGCGCCGGCGGCCAACGCCGGGGTGCTGGTGGCCTCGGCTTCGAACTGCGAGGAGCAGCAGCTCGAGCGGCCGTTCGCCCGCTGGCTCGATCCGCTCAGCTACCACCTGGTCCCGGACGGCACGTTCGAGCAGGGCGCGGCCGGCTGGAGCCTCTCGAAGGCGCGCGTCGTCGACGGCAACGAATCCTTCTACGTGCACGGGGCGGACGAGACGAAGTCGCTGTCGCTCCCGCCGGGCAGCGTCGCGACCAGCCCGGTCATGTGCACCGGCATCCACAAGCCGTTCATGCGCTTCTTCGCCAAGAGCTCGGGCGGGCTGCTGTTGCTGTCGACGCTGTCGGTCGAGGTGCTGTTCGAGACCGCGAGCGGACAGGTCCTCTCGCTGCCGGTCGGCGTGGTGCTGCCGAACACGAAGTGGCAGCCGACGGCGCCGCTGCCGGTGCTCGCCAGCCTGCTGCCGCTGCTGCCCGGCGAGGAGTCGCCGATCGCCTTCCGCTTCCGTCCGCTCGGCGGGGCGACGTGGACGATCGACGACGTCTACCTCGATCCGTCACGTCGCTGATCAGTCGCTGACGACGACGACCTCGTCCGGCGCGCCGACGACGACCGTTCCCGCGAGCATGTCGTGCACGCCGCGGCGGCGGTCGTCGACGAGGATCGGCAGGAAGCCGGCGAAGAGCGGGATCGCACAGAGCGTCAGTGCGATCAGGCGGAGCAGCGCGCGAGCGGGGCGCAACGCCGAGCCATCCTCGGCGACGCAGACGCGGATGCCGAGCACACGGTTGCCTGGCGTCTGGCCGGTGGTGCACCAGAAGGTGACGAAGTAGGCGGTCGACCAGAGCAGGCAGACGCCGCCGGCGAAGCCGAACACGGCCGCCTCGACGCCGCTCGGGACTGAGAGGACCGACAGGATCAAGCCAGCCGCAGCTCCGACGACGACCGAGACGCCGCTGATGATCGCTGCGTCGAGCGCGAAGGCGAGCGCGCGCGTGACGAGACCCTCGTACTCGGGTGCACGGGGAATTGGCGCGACCTCCTGGGCGTGGTGCTGCGCGCGGGCGGCGGCGCGCACCCGGCCCGCGACCTCGTTCACGCGCCGCTCCCGGGGGTCTCGCGCGGCTTGCGCCTGAATACGCGTCGCGCCCGCGTCTCGAGTCGGTCGTCGATCTTGCGCGAGCGCGTGCGTACCCCGCCGGCGACCTCGTCGGCGAAGCCGAGGCTCTGGCGTTGGATCGCCTCGGCGACCGCCGGGCTGCGGGCGATCTCGTCGACCATCAGCCACAGCTCGTCGGTCTGCAGCAGCCGCTCGACGGCCTCCTCGAGCAACCGGCTCTCGATCACGCGGACAACGAGCTTCTCCATCGCTGCGCTGTCGAGCGCCGACTCGACTACGCGCTCCAGCTCCGGGCCCTCGAGCACGCGCGCGACCGTTTGGTCGAGCACGCCGTCGGCAAGCAATCGGTCGGCGACGCGGCGCGGCACGTCGGCCGCCTGCGCCCGCTCGAGCACCGCGTCGACCGTCTCGCCCGGCAGCAGCTCGTCGGCGACCCGCTCCAGCACCGCATACTGGGCGACGTTGCGCGAGGCGGTCTCGACCAGCGGCCCTGACAGCGCGCGCTCCACCGTCTGCCGCGCGAGCGGGCTCGCAAGCACGCGGTCGATGACCTCGCCGGCGAGCGGCGATGCCAGCAGCGCGTCGACGGTCGCCAGCGTCGCGGCGTCGACGCCGCTCACGACCGCGCCGCGCAGCTCGCGCTCGGCGCGCCGCCCGAGCTCGACACCCGCCACGATCGGCCGCGCCGCCACGCCGACCAGCGCCTCGCCCAAGCCGAACAGGCCCGAGCGACGCCCACGCGCGCCGTTGTTCGAGTCGCTTATCACCGGTAGGAGCTCCAAAGCCTCACCTGAAGGCTCGCACGCCACCCGGTCGCTGTCCATCGCGGCTGCCGCCGTTTAGCATCGCCGCATGAGCAAGCGCGTAGTGATTCTCGGGGCAGGGTTCGGCGGACTCGAGCTGAGCACGATGTTGTCGGAGGCGTTGGGCGACGAGGTCGCAGTGACGCTGATCGACAAGAACGACTCGTTCGTCTTCGGCTTCTCGAAGCTCGACGTGATGTTCGGCCGCACCACGCTGGAGGACCTCGCGACGCGTCTCGACAAATACGAAGGCGCGCTCGATGGTGAGGCGCTGCAAACCATGGTGTTCGCCGTCGGCACCGAGCACGCG
>CBFGZN010000147.1:0-6607 GCA_965653255.1 uncultured Solirubrobacterales bacterium
GGCCGAGAGGTCGCGCTCGGCGAGCCCGGGCAGCTGAGCATCCACCAACCGTGCCGCCGCGCCATCCCACCAGGATCGATCGCGGCGGCGGGTCTCGGCGACGTCGGGGCGGGCGGCGATCGGATCGAGTAGCTCGGCTAGGAGGTCGATCTTCGGCTGGAGCCGCTCGATCGTTTGGTCCTCTTCGAAGATGTCGAGCGTGGCGAGGGCGGCGGCGCAGGCGAGCGGGTTGCCGGTGTAGGTGTGGCCGTGGAAGAAGGTGCGGTAGTCGGTGTGGGCACCGAGGAAGCCGTCGTAGATCCGCTCGGTGGCGAGCGTGGCGGCGAGCGGGAGGTAGCCGCCGGTGATGCCCTTGGCGACGCACATCAGGTCGGGGGCGACGTCCTCGTGTTCGCAGGCCCACATCCGGCCGGTGCGGCCGAAGCCGGTGGCGACCTCGTCGCAGATCAGCAGGACGTCGTGCTCGTCACAGAGCTCGCGGACGGCGCGCAGATAGCCGGGCGGGTGGACGATCATCCCGGCGGCGCCCTGGACGAGCGGCTCGACGATCACGGCGGCGACCTCGCCCGGGTGGGCCTCGAGTAGGCGGCGCATGTCGTCGACGTCGCCGGGCTCCGCGGAGAGGGTGTCGAACAGCAGCGGACGGTAGGTGGCATGGAAGAGGTCGATGCCGCCGACCGACACCGAGCCGATCGTGTCGCCGTGGTAGGCCTCGCGCAGCGAGACGAAGCGGGTGCGCCGCTCGTCGCCCTGCTGGGCCCAGAACTGGAACGCCATCTTGAGCGCGATCTCGGTAGCCGTCGAGCCGCTGTCTGAGTAGAAGACGCGCGTCAGGCCGGGCGGGGCGATGCCGACGAGGCGGCGCGCCAGCTCGATCGCCGGCGGGTGCGAGAGGCCGAGCATCGTCGAGTGGGCGACGCGGTCGAGCTGGTCGCGGATCGCGGCGTCGATCCGCGGCTCGCGGTGGCCGTGGACGTTGCACCAGAGTGACGAGACACCGTCGATGTAGCGGTTGCCCGCGGTGTCGATCAGGTCGGTGCCCTCGGCGCGCTCGACGATCAGCGGCTGCTCGCCGGCCCAGTCGCGCTGCTGGGTGAACGGATGCCAGAGGTGCGCGCGGTCGGCGGCGACGAGCGCGTCGTGGTCGACTCGGGCGGGTCCGCTCACGGCCGCCGATGCTAGCTATCGTGGCGGTTCGAATGCCGCCGCTTCCACTGCTCGTCTTCGCGGTCGGCATGGGCTCGTTGGGAGCCGAGATCGCGGCCGTGCGACTGCTCGCTCCGTACTTCGGCGCATCGACGGTGGTGTGGGCGAACACGATCGGCGTCGTGCTGGTCGCGCTGTCGGTCGGCTACTGGCTCGGCGGGCGGCTGGCCGACCGGCGGCCCGAGCTGCGCGGGCTGTGTCTGCTGGCGCTGGTCGCGGCAGGGCTGCTGGCGTTGGTGCCGTTCGTCGCCGACCCGCTGCTCGACGTCGCGGTCGACGCGCTCGACTCGGTGTCGGCGGGGGCGTTCATCGGGTCGCTGCTGGCGGTGCTGGGGTTGGTGGCGGTTCCTGTGCTGCTGCTCGGCGCGGTCGCGCCGTACGCGATTCGGCTCGGCGTGACGACGCTCGAGGAGGCCGGACGGGTGTCGGGGCGGCTGTACGCGATCTCGACGGCGGGCAGCCTGGTCGGGACGCTGCTGTCGGCGCTGGTGCTGATCCCGCTGGTCGGGACGCGACGGACGTTCCTGTTCTTCGCGCTGGCGATCGCGGTCGTGGCGCTGCCGGGGCTGTGGGCGGGGCGGCGGCGCTACTTTGCCGCGGCGGTCCCGGTCGCGATCGTCGCGCTGATGGTGGCGCCGGTCGGCACGCTGAAGGCCGAGGCCGACAATGGTCGCGTCATCTACGAGACCGACACCGAGTACCAGTACGCGCGAGTGGTCGAGCGCGACGACGGCAGCCGTGTACTGGAGCTCAACGAGGGCCAGGCGCTGCACTCGCTGTGGCGGCCGGGGACCGTCCTGACCGGCGGCTACTGGGACGGGATGCTGGTGGCGCCGTTCGCGGCGCTGGCGGAGCCGCCGCGCCGGGTGGCGATCCTCGGCAACGCCGCCGGCACGATGTCGCGCGCCTATGTCGAGCTGTTTCCGGGCGTGCGGGTCGACGGGGTCGAGATCGACGCCGAGCTGTCGGAGATCGGCAAGGACTACTTCGGGCTGGAGGAGGGACCACGGCTCGCGCTCCACCACGAGGACGCGCGGCCGTTCCTGCGCACGACCGACACGCGCTACGACGTGATCGCGATCGACGCCTATCGCCAGCCCTACATCCCCTTCTACCTGTCGACGCGCGAGTTCTTCGAGCTTTGCCGCGACCGGCTTGCGCCCGGCGGCGTGATCGTGATCAACATCGGCCATCCAGAGGAGCAGGACGATCTGGAGGAGGTGCTGACGGCGACGATCGGGGCGGCGTTCCCGAACGTCGTGCGCTACCCGTTCGACGACACGAACTCGCTCGTGGTGGCGGGCGAGGGGCCGGTGTCTGTCGAGCAACTGCGCGCCGCTACCGGCGAAATACCGCGCGCTCTGCGGCCCGCGCTGATCGAGGCGTACCTACGCTCGGAGCCGCCGCTGACCGGCGGCGAGATCTACACCGACGACCACGCGCCGGTGGAGTGGCTCATCGACAAGTCGATCGTGGACTACGCGGCCGACTAGCGTCGACGAAGACAGAGTGGACAGTTTGCTGATCTAAGGGTCAGCGAATCGTCCGTTCTAGCGAGCGGCGCGGTCCAGGGCGCGGACGAGGGCGGCGGAGCGGGCCGGGGCCTCCATCTGCGGGGTGTGGCCGATGCCGGGCAGGACGACGACCTTGGCGCCGGGGATGTCGCGGTAGTCGTCGGCCGACTTGGGGTCGACGATGCGATCCTCGGCGCCGAAGATCACCGTTACCGGGAGGCGCGTGGAGGCGATGCGGTCGTCGAGGCGCTCGGCCGCGGTGAAGTCGCGGCCGCCCTCGTAGGACTCGGCGAAGGAGGTGTAGGTCATCTCCTTGACGTCGTCGACGAAGGAGTCGGGGAAGTCGAAGCCCTCGTGGAACGCCTTGCTGAGCTCCTTGCGGATCGTGCTGTCGGGGGCGACCTGCTTCAGCGCGGGACCGATCACCGGCATCCGGGCAAGCTTCGCCGTCAGCGGCAGGCTGACGTACTTGGTCTGCGACGACGAGTCCATGATCACCAGCCCACGCACCTTGTCGGGATGGCGCTGGGCGAGCGCGGTGCTGACCGGCCCGCCGAGCGACTGGCCGACGGCGAGCACCGGCTTCGCGTCGAGGGCGTCGAGCGCCTCGGCGATCGTGTCGGCCTGGTGCTCCATCGAGTAGCCGTCGTCTGGCATTTCGGAGCTGCCGTGTCCGAGCAGGTCGACGGCGATCACGCGGTGGTCGCGGACGAGCAGCGGCTGGAGCCGCTGCCAGTAGTCCATCGAACAGGTGTAGCAGTGGACGAGCAGGATCGTGGGGGCGTCGCGCGGGCCGCGGTCGGTGACGTGGAGGTCGCCGCCGGGCAGGTCGAGCACGCGGCCGGCGCCCTCGGCGCTGGCGGCCTTGGTCTCGCCGCCGACGATCACGGCGTTGACGACCAGCAGCACCGCGAGCACGGCGAGCAGCGACAGGGCGATGATCAGAAAGCGGCGCACGAGTTCTCCCGGGAAGCAGGCTACAACCAGCTGTCAAGGGGCAGGGTGGCTCCGGCTTCGGCGAGCTTTGGCGGGGTCGTGGGTGGGAGTCCGCTGACCGGGACGCCGCTCAGCTGCTCGATGGTTGCGCGGTTGGAGCGCTCGATCGGCTCCGGGTGCTCCGGCCAGGGCGTGAGGACGATCCCGGCGACGCGGAGGCCGGCGACGCGGGCGGCCTCGACTGTGAGCAGGGTGTGGTTGATCGTGCCGAGGCCGGTGCGGCCGACGACGACGAGCGGGAGGGCGAGGTCGATTGCGAGGTCGCGGACGGAGTAGTCGGGTGTGAGGGGGACGAGGAGGCCGCCGACGCCCTCGCAGATGAGCGTGTCGGCTCTGTCACCGGCCTGTTGCGCTGCGGCGCGGATGTGGGTGGGATCGACGGTGGTGTTGGTGAGCTCGGCGGCGTAGTGGGGGGATACGGGTGGGCCGAAGGTGATGGGGGCGACGTTGGCCGCGGTTTGTCCCGAGTTTGCGTTGGCGGCGAGCAGCTCGTGGTCGGGGGGCCAGTCGCCGGGCTCGTCGTCGGTGCCGGTGACGACTGGTTTGAAGGCCGCTACGTGTTCGCCGCGTGCGGCGAGCGCGGCGCAGATGGCGGCGGCGACGATGGTCTTACCGACGCCCGTGTCGGTGCCGGTTACGAAGAGGCCGCGCACGCCGGCGGCGCTAGGCCGCGTCGGCGAGACGGTCGAAGACGCGGCCGCCCGCCGCGGCTGCCTCAGCCTCGAGCGCCCGGCGGGCGGCTGCCTTGCGCGCTGCCTCGGGAACCGACTTGGCGACGACCTTGGCGGCGTCGCGCAGCTCGGCCTTGGTGTGCGAGGCCATCACCGTCAGCCGCAGTCGCGAGGAACCGTCGGGAACCGTTGGCGGGCGGATCGCCTGGGCGAAGACGCCGCGCTCGAGCGCGCGCTCGCTGGCCGATACCGCAGCGTCGGCGTCGCCGACGATCACCGGGACGATCGGCGTCTCGCTTGCGCCCGTCGGCAGACCCTCGTCGGCGAGCGCGTCGCGCAGGATGCGCGAGTTGCGCTGCAGGCGCTCGACGCGGCGCGGCTCCTCGCGCAGCAGCTCGAGTGCGGCCATCGCGGCGGCGACCTGCGGTGGCGCCAGCGCCGTCGAGAAGATCAGCGTGCGGGCGGTGTTGACGAGGTACTTCGCCATCGGCCGGTCGCAGCAGACGTAGGCGCCGTAGGAGCCGAGCGACTTGCCGAGCGTGCCGACCAGCACGTCGACTTCGTCCTCGAGCCCGGCGGCGGCGACCGAGCCGCGCCCGTCGGGGCCGGTGGTGCCGGTTCCGTGGGCGTCGTCGACCATCACGCGGGCGTCGAAGCGGCGCGCCAGCTCGACGATCTCGGTTAGTGGCGCGACGTCGCCGTCCATCGAGAAGACGCCGTCGGTGACGATCAGGCTGCCGCGGCCCTCGGCCTCGCGCAGCCCCCAGGCGAGGTGGTCGACGTCGCCGTGGTCGTAGACGAATGTCTCAGCCCGCGGGAGCCGGCAGCCGTCGACGATGCTGGCGTGGTTGAGCGCGTCGGAGAAAACGACCTCGCCCGGCTTCGCGAGCGCCTGGACGACGCCGGTGTTGGCGAGGTAGCCGGAGCCGAACAGCAGAGAGGTCTCGTAGCCCTTGAAGTCGGCGATCCGCTCCTCGAGCCGGCGGTGGATGCGCATGTTGCCCGACACCAGGCGCGAGGCGCCGGCGCCGGCGCCGTAGCGCATCGCCGCCTCGGCGGCCGCCTCGCGGACGCGCGGGTGGTCGGCGAGGCCGAGGTAGTTGTTCGAGCACAGAAGCAGAACGGGCCGCCCGTCCAACAAGACGCGCGGCCCCTGAGGTCCGGAGATCATTCGCAGCTTGCGGTAGAGCCCGCGGTCGCGAATCGAGCTGAGTGCGCTCTCGATGTCGGTCACGGCGCCGCTCCTTCCACTTGGACGACCTCGAGCCCGCGGTTGGGCGCCCCGTCGGGCCGCGGCGGGACCTTCTCCTTCTTGACGCGGCGCAGCTGGATCTCGGGGTTCCAGAACGGTGCCTGCTGGCGGCTGTCGACGAGGTCGTCGATTGGGGTGCGCGGCGTCTCGCCGTCGAGCCAGCCGCTGCGGTTGTCGGGCCGCGGATTGGTGCCGTTGTCGTCCTGGCGCGCGACGTTGAGCCCGAGCTCCTCGAACATCGCCCGATCGTCGCTCGGCTCGGAGCCGAGCGTCGTCAGGAAGTTGCCCATCATCACGCCGTTGATGCCGGCCTTGACCGCGAGTGAGTGCAGCTCGCCGAGGTTCTCGACGCGCCCGCCGCAGAGGCGGAAGAGGGCGTTCGGCAGGATCAGCCGGAAGATCGCGATCCACTTCACGGCCTCCCACGGATCCATGTAGTCGCGGTCGCCGAACTTCGTACCCGGGCGCGGGTTGAGCATGTTGATCGGCACGCTCGTCGGGTCGATCTTCGCCAGCTCGAAGGCCATCTCGACGCGTTGCTCGCGCGACTCGCCGAGGTTGAGGATGCCACCGACGCAGGTCTCCAGGCCGGCGGCCTCGACCGCGTCGATCGTCCGCAGCCGGCCCTCGTAGCGGACCGTCGTCGAGACCTCGGGGTAGTAGCTCTCCGCCGTCTCGACGTTGTGGTGGACGCGCTGGATGCCGGCTTCCTTGAGCTGCTTGGCGCGCTTGACCGACATGTGGCCGATCGAGGCGCAGCGCTTGAGGTTGGTCTGCTCGGCGACGAGCTTGGCGCCCTCGAGGATGTTCTCGAAGTCCTTCTTCGACAGTCCCTGGCCCTGGGTGACCATGCAGAAGCGGTGGGCGCCGGCAGCCTCGGCGGCGCGCGCGTGCTCGAGGATCTGGTCCGGGGTCATCATCGCGTGCATCGGCGTGTCGGCCTCGGCGAAGCGCGACTGGGCGCAGAA
>CBFGZN010000148.1:0-6586 GCA_965653255.1 uncultured Solirubrobacterales bacterium
ACGGACGCCGACACGACTTCGACATCCGCATGAAAACCCCATGCACCAAGAAGCAGACCAAAGCCGCCAAGCGCCAGGCAAAGCGTGCAGCGGCCAAGGCCCGAGCAGGGAGCAAGCGCGGGTAACCCGTGACTGCTGCCCAGGCCACCAAGATCTCGGCTGCGATGCCGCCGTCCGGTATCACGGGGAATCCCCCGCCCGGTCGGCGGCGTGCGGACCAGATTCAGGGTGGGCATCACGGGCTGACGCGCGACGAGGTCGAAAACTCGCAGCGCGGGCGGATCGTCGGGGCGATGATCCGGATGATCGGCAAGCGGCCGTTCCACGACGTCGGGGTGGCCGATCTGGTCACCGTCGCTGGGGTGTCGCGCAAGACCTTCTACCAGCAGTTCCACAACAAGGAGGAGGTCTTCGCCGAGGCTTACGACCAGGCGCTCGGCGACCTGCTCGAGATGATGCGCGACGCCGCCGAGACCTCGCAGGGTAGGCGTGACCGGCTCGCGGTGCGTGTCACCACTCTTCTCACTCTCCTCGCGCGCGACGAGGCAGTCGGGCGGGTCTGCTTCGTCGAGGTGGCCGCCGCTGGCCCGCTCGCGCTCGAGCGCCGCCGCCACGGCACCGCCGCGCTCGCCAGTGCCCTGCTCGGCTTCGACGAGGGCGGCGACGTACCGATCACCGCCCTCGCCGCTGCCGGCGGCCTCAGCGAGGTCATCCACCACGAGATCGTCGCCGGCCGCGGCGCCCGACTCGTCTCGCTCGCCCCTGACATGGTCGAGACCGTCCTCTCACCGATCTGGGCCGAAGCCGGCTGGCAGTGATCGCTTCCTGTTGCGCTCGCGTCACTTCCCTGTGTCGGTAGCGACCTGGATCCGCTCGAGCGGCACTACGTCGCTCGTGCGGTCGTCCTAGCCTCGCTAGTCGCGGCAGGCTTAGCGCTTTGGCTGGGTGTCGACGGCGAGTTTCACGACGGGCTTCCTGGTATCGCGCTCGGCTCTCCCTTTCTCCTCCACGCTGAGCGCGCCTTGGTGTTGATGGCGGCTCGGCTGCCAGCGAGGCGGCAGAGAGCTGGAATGCGGTGTACGACGAGATCGATCGTCTGAACGCGACGTACAGAGGCCTGGCAAGGAATACGCGCGCCCGTCTGGATGACGTCGAGCACGAGCTTGGAGCCTTGAAGAGCGTTGGCGAGCGGGCTCGACAGAGAGCGGATATGCTATGACGAAGAGGGTGGTGGACTGGGAAGACATAGACGACCTCGACGAGTTGATTCGGAGGCTCGACGAGGATGAGCCAAGGCGACGCGAGCGCATGGCGCGTGGCCGTGCTCACATTGACCAGGCATTGCGTTACCTCGGCTTCAGCGAGGAAGAGATTGCGAGCGTGCGCTCTGGACGAAAAGTCATTGCATCTCCCCGCCGTGCGGCGTAGGTTGCGCCAAGGGCAAGGCAACGGCGAGAGATGGGAGGCCCGATGGGGCTCTTCAAGAAGGCGAAGGATCAGATGGCACAGGCTCAGGATGCGATGAGCCAGGCGGCCGGGGCGCAGCAGATGGCCGACGACGCGATGGCGCAGGCGGGGATGGCCGGCCAGAGCGTGAACATGGGCAACGCGGCCGGGATGGCGCAGCAGGGGATGGCCGACCGCGGCGCGCTCGAGCAGCAGGCGCACGAGCAGAACCGGATCCTCGGGATCGGGTCGCCGGGCGTGGCGACGATCAAGGGGCATGTCGACACCGGCGAGCAGGTGGCGGGCAACCCGGTCTGGATGCTCGAGGTCGAGATTGCGCCCGAGGGCGGCGCGCCCTACACGGTCCAGAAGCGCGAGATCATCTCCTCGGTCGCGATGAGCGGCTACGCCGACGGCACGACGATGCCGTGCCGGATCGACCCGGCGGACCCGAACACGTTCGCGTTCGGCGAGAAGCCGTTCATGTAGCGCTCGGCGGAGAAGTCCCGCCGTCGGCGTAATTCCGCCGGTTCCCGCCCGTTGGACGGTCACAACCGCAACGGAAGGAGCAGTTCAGATGGGGATGTTCAAGGACATGAAGGACATGGTCGGCGTCGTGCGCAGCGACGAGCTCAAGGAGCTCAAGAAGAAGGCGGACGCGCAGCCCAAGGTCTCGATGCTCGACGGCGTCAAGATGGCCAACCAGGCGATGGACCAGGCGCAGGAGATGCAGGCCGCGATGGCCTCGCAAGGCCTGAGCGCCAATCCGATGGCGAACATGGCCGCGATGTCGCAGGGCATCCAGGGCAGCGCCACCGTCAAGGGCACGACCGACACCGGCCAGAAGCTCGGCGACGCGTCGGTCTACGACGTCGAGCTCGAGGTCCAGATCCCGAACGAGGCGCCCTACACCGTCGTCCACCGCCAGGCGATCGCGCTCGCGGCGCTGGGCAACTGGCAGCCGGGCAAGCTTTGGCCGGTGCGCGTCGATCCGAGCGACCGCTCGAAAGTGATCATCGGCTGATGCGCTACATGGTCTACAGCGGCTATCTGATGATCGTCGTCGGCCTCGTAATGGTCGTCGGCGGGACGATCGGCGGCATGGCCGGCGGACCAGCCGCGGCCGGCCTGCTGCTCGGCGTCGGCGGTGGCGGTCTCGGCTGCGCGGCGGGCGGCTGGTTCATGGTCTGGCTCGGCCGTGGCTGGGATACGCCACTCGACAGCGCGGCCGACCTCCACAAGTACGGCCGCCCGGCGAACGCCGAGGTGGTGTCGGTCGAGGGCGCCCAGCTCGATGCCGCCGGCACCCGCACCGCGAAGCTGTCGCTGCGCGTTAGCCCGACCAACGAGAGCGAGTACAAGACCACCCGCACAGTCGCGATTCCCGGCGGTCGCGTGCCGAACGTGGGCGAGACCGTGACCGTGAAGTTCGACCCGAACAGCCGCAAGGACTTCGTGCTGCTCGAGCAGAGCTTCGAGGTCAAGGACCACGTCACCCAGGCCGCCGACGCCTACTTCGGCGGCCTCCAGAAGAGCTAGGCGAGACGGCCGGGCGCCACGCGGACCCTGTCCGCGTGCCCGGCCGGTAGCCTGCGCGGGAACATGGACCCAGCCGCACTGCGAAACCGCTTGCTCGTCGTCACCGGGATGTGGCGCGACGCCACCGACGAGCCGCTGCCGAAGCTGCCTGCGGGCGATCCGGTGGCCCAGATCGAGGCGTTCGAGCTGCAAGTCGTGGACCGAATGTTCGCCGACGCGACTCCTGAGAGCGCAAGACGGGTAGCAGACAGGACATGGGATCTCGTGCACGACCGTTTGGACGACGATCCGGTCAAGCAGCGGGTAGTGGAGGGACACGAGCAGCTGGCGAAGCTCTCCGCCGGGGGCCTGACGGCTCCGGAGTAACGCTCGTGGCGGATTCGCCCGAGCTCTTCAGCCGCGCCCTGATGGCGCGGTGGATGGCCTATCTCTTCACGGGGGGCGCTTTCGTCGGCTGCTTGACGCTCGCCTTCCCGCACGACCCGGGCGTCCAGGACGGCCCGCTCTACGCGCTCGCCGGGATGGCCGTCGCGATCGGCCTGTTCGTGCTCTGGAGGGCCGAGTCGATCCCGAGCTGGGGGATGCACGTCGCGCTCGCCGCCGGCAGCGTGATCCTCGCGGCCGGCAACTACTTCGTCGGGCCGAGCGGCCTCTACCTGATCATCTTCACCTGGACCGGCCTCTACGCCTTCTACTTCTACAAGCCGAAGGTGGCGCTAATCCACCTCGGCATCATCGGCCTGGCCTACTTCGTCGTGCTGGTGCTGCAGGACCCGCCGAGCCCGATCGTGCGCTGGGTGCTCGCGATCGGCACGCCCGGGATCGCCGGCCTGATGATCTCGACGCTGCTCGACCGCGTCCGCAACGAGGCCGCCCAGACCGCGCGCCAGGAGCAGGGGCTGCGTGAGAGCGAGGCGCGCACGCGGGCGATCGTCGACAGCGCGCCGGAGCCGTTCCTCGGCGTCGCCGAGGATGGGACCGTCGTCTCCTGGAATCCCGCGGCGGGGCGGGTGTTCGGCTGGACGGTGGAGGAAGCGCTCGGCCAGCCGATCCGCGACCTGATCATCGTTCCCGAGAACTACGACGACCATCTGCAGCGCCGCGAGGAGGAGTTCACCCGCCCGGACGGTGAGACACGGCCGTCGAAGCGCGAGGTCGAGCTGCTGCGCAAGAGCGGCGAGCGCTTTCTCGCCGAGGTCACCTACTCGCGCGTGCGCGCGGGCGACCGGCCGATGCTCGCCTGCTTTATCCGCGACGTCAGCGACCGCGAGCAGCGTGAGCGCGAGCGGGCCGAGCTCTACCGCGAGCAGGCGGCGCGCGAGGAGGCCGAGCAGATGGCCGGGATCGTCCACGGCCTGCAGATGCTGCTCGACGTCGCGCTCGCCCACCAGCGGCTCGACGAGATGCTCGAGGCGCTGCTGCCGCGCGTCTGCGAGGTCGTCAACGCCGAGGCGGCAGCGGTGCTGCTGAGCGAGGAGGACGGCTCGCTGCTGCTGCGCGCCTCGATGTTCGGCCCGATCGGGAGCGACGACGAGCCGCTGCGGATCGAGCTCGGCCAGGGGATCGCGGGTCGCGTCGCACGCGATCGCCAGCCGCTGCTGGTCCAGGATCCCGACCCGTCCGAGGTCGCCGACCCGGCGCTGCACGGCGTCCACTCGATCCTCGGCGTGCCGCTACTCGCCGGCGGTGAGGTCGCCGGGGTGCTGCAGGTCGGCGTTCCGTCGCCGCGCCGCTTCTCCGAGGACGACCTGATGCTGCTCGGTCTGGCGGCCGACCGTGTCGCGCTGGCGATCGACCACCTGCGCGTCTACGAGCGCGAGCACCGGATCGCCGAGACGCTCCAGCGCAGCCTGCTGCCGGAGCGGCTGCCGCGGCTGCCCGGGCTCGAGGTCGCGGCGCGCTACCAGCCGGCGGCGAGCGAGTCCGAGGTCGGCGGCGACTGGTACGACGTGATCGCGATGCCCGGCGGGAAGGTCGGCCTGGTGATGGGCGATGTCGCCGGCAAGGGGCTGGCGGCCGCGTCGATGGTCGGCCGGCTGCGCAGCGCAATGCGCGCCTACGCGCTCGAGGGCCACGCGCCGGCCGACGTCGTCGAGCGGCTCAACCAGCTCGTCTGGTCCGAAGTCGAGGACAGCCACATGACGACGATGGTCTACGTCGTGCTCGACCCGCTCGAAGGGCGCGTCACCTGGGTCAACGCCGGCCACCTGCCGCCGCTCGCGGTGACCAGCGACGGCATGGCGCGCTTCCTCGAGGGCTCCAGCTCGGTCCCGCTCGGCGTCATGTCCTATCCCGCCTACGAGGCCTCGGAGACCGAGATGCCGCTCGGCGGCACGGTGCTGCTCTACACCGACGGGCTCGTCGAGCGACCGGGCGAGCTGCTCGACGACGGACTCGACCGGCTGTCGGCCGCGGTCCGCGGCGAGCGCGTCGGACCGGAGGAGCTGTGCGATCACGTGCTCGAGCAGCTGGTGCCGTCGCTGGGCGTAGCCGACGACGTCGCGCTGCTCGCGCTCTGCAGCCCACGGCTGTCCGACAGTTTCCGGCTCGAGCTCGGCTCCGAACCCGGCGAGCTGGCCGCGCTGCGGGCGCTGCTGCGACGCTGGCTGCGCAACGCCAACGGCGACGAGATCGAGATCGCCGAGATCCTGACGGCGGTCGGCGAGGCGGCGGCGAACGCGATCGAGCATGGGGGATCGATTGCCGGTGGGCCACCGTTCGAGGTCACTGGCAGCCTCGATGGCGACGACGTCGAGATCGTCATCGCCGACTCGGGCGGCTGGCGCGAGGGCCGGCGCTCGGAGGGTGGCCGCGGGCTGATGCTGATGCGCTCGTTGATGGATACGGTCGAGGTCGATCCTGGGGCCGACGGGACTACCGTCACGATGCGGCGCCAGCTGGGCGTCGAGGCGCCCGCCGCAGGCCAGCTTTGAAACCAGCCGGGAACTCAGTTGGCCGGCCAGCCAGTGTCCGGTAGGCTCCGAACGGTGAGCACTTCCAGTAGACGTGTATGTGTGATTGGCGCCGGCAGCTCGGGCATTGCGAGCTGCCAGGTCCTCAACGCCCGCGGCATCGATTTCGACTGTTACGAGCAGGGCTCGGGCGTCGGCGGCAACTGGCGCTATGGCAACGACAACGGGATGTCTTCCGCCTACGAATCGCTGTTCATCAACACGTCGCGCAAGATCATGGAGTACGCGGCCTACCCGATGCCGAAGTCCTATCCGGACTACCCGCATCACAGGCAGATCGCGGCCTACTTCGACGACTACGTCGACCACTTCGGCTTCCGCGACAAGATCGCGTTCCGCACCGAGGTGACGAGCGTCGAGCAGGCATCGGAGGGTGGCTGGAACGTCAGCATGCGCTCCGTCGATGGCGGCGACGAGCGGACCACCCACTACAACGACGTAATGATCGCCAACGGTCACCACTGGGACCCGCGCTGGCCGGAGCCTGACTTTCCCGGCGAGCTCGATGACTCGGTCGAGGTGACCCACGCTCACTACTACCGCAACTCCAAGGGCTACGAGGACAAGAACGTGCTCGTGCTCGGGATCGGCAACTCGGCCTGTGACATCGCCGTCGAGACCTCGCGCGT
>CBFGZN010000149.1:0-6585 GCA_965653255.1 uncultured Solirubrobacterales bacterium
AAGGCCACGCACCACGGGTTCTTCGTCCTGCTCAACCTCGCGATCGGCGGCGCGAGCGGAAGCGGCGAACGGTGCACTGCGGCCCCTCGTGGACGATCGACGACGGCGTCGGTCGCAGATCGGCGACGCCAGGACCTAGGTAGAGGTCCCACGCCGTGGCGGCGGAGTCGACCAGCTGCTCGGGATCGGGGAGGAGGCGCATGGGTTTGTCGCGCGCGGCCGCGCTAGGCGGCCTGAACGAGCGGGGCGGGGAATTCTAGAAGCAGTTCGGCCAACCGGTCCGCGGCCTCGATCTGCGGACAGTGCCCGCAGTCCTCGATCAGCGTGAGGCGAGATTCGGGCACGGCCTCGAGAACTCGCTGCGCGCCGCTCTTGAAGACCATCACGTCGTGGTCGCCCCAGACGACTTGAACCGGGCACTGGATCCGTTCGAGGTCGAACGGATCGCGCAGCTCGGGCAGCATCTGGCGGCCGGCACCGAGGATCCGGGCGGTCGTGTGACGATCGCGGAAGTGCGCCGCGAAGGCCCGTCCGATCAGCGGCTCGACCGTCTCCGGGTGGTGGAAGGCGAGCCGCTTGTAGATCTCCAGGACGATCCGCTGCAGCGCCGCAGGCGGAACCGGCAGCGGCGAGGCGAGCAGCGCACGCAGCAGTGGCTCGCGTTCGATGATCGTCAGCCAGCGCGCCATGTCGAGTCCGGCGGGGGCGACCGGGACTACGCCCGTTAGGCCCAAGCCCGGACGCTGGGCGAGCAGGAGCGCGAGGCAGCCGCCGAGCGAGTTGCCGCAGACGACGGCGCCGCCCTCTGGCGCATAGTGTCGGACGGCGGCGACTCCGAAGTCCGTCAACTGGGCGAGAATCGGCCGGTCGGCGCCGAGTGGGTCGGCGGTGCCGAAGCCGGGCAGGTCGATCGCGATCGCACGCCGGTCGGTGCGGCCCAACCGGTCGAGCAGCATGCGCCAGGTGTCCGCGCTGTCGGCGAAGCCGTGCAAGAGCAGCAGCGGCGGCCCGGAGCCTTCGAGCTCCAACGCTCGCGTCTCGAATCCGGCCAGCTCCAGCCGGTGCTCGAACAACGGCTGCATCATGGCTTCCAGCGTAGGCCGTCTGGCGGTCACCATGCGCCGGTTGGCTTTCGTAACGCTTGTGCGCGTCGCGCGACGAACGGTACGCCGGTTGTTACATTTGCGCAGCATATATGCGCTATTCTGGGTCCGTGGTTCAGGTAGCGTCGAGGGGGTGCAGACGATGGAGTGGACAGACGAGCGGATGGACGATCTGACGAACCGGGTGGACGCCGGCTTCGAACGCGTCGACGGCGATATCCGGGAGCTGCGCGGCGAGGTCAGTGACCTGCGAGTCGAGATGCACGACGAGTTCAAGGTCGTTCGCGGCGAGATGCACGATGAGTTCAAGGCCGTGCGTGCCGAGATGTACGACGAGTTCAAGGCCGTGCGTGTTGAGATGCACGACGAGTTCAAGGCCGTTCGTCTCAGGATGGACGCCGGGTTCGCGGAGATCCGCGCTGAGATGCAGACCGGGTTCGGGCTGGTACGTACCGAGATGGCCGAGTTGCGAGGGATGGTCTTCCGCGTCATCCTCGCGACGCTTGTGGCGGCCTTCGCGTTGAGCGCAACGCTGGTCGGCGCTATCGCGTCCGGCATGCTCTCCTAGGAGAGCTTCGGGCTGACCCAGTCGGCGTGCAGTCGGCGCTCGAGCTCGTCGCCGACCTCGGCGACTGGGATGCGGATCTGCTCGAGCGAGTCGCGGTCACGCAGGGTGACGGTGTCGTCGTCCATCGTCTGGTGGTCGACGGTGATGCCCCACGGGGTGCCGATCTCGTCCTGGCGGCGGTAGCGCTTGCCGATCGAGCCGCCAGTGTCGAACTCGGCTGGCATCCGCTCGCGCAGCTCCTCGTAGATCGCGCGCGCCTTCTCCGGCTGGCCCTCCTTGTTGAGCAGCGGCAGCACGGCGACCTTGACCGGTGCGAGGCGGGGGTGCAGACGCAACACGACGCGCTCGCGGCCCTCGACCTCCTCCTCGTCGTAGGCGTCGACCATGAAGGCGAGCGTGCCGCGGTCGGCGCCCGCCGAGGGCTCGATCACGTGCGGGACGTAGCGCTCGCCGGTGCCCGGGTCGACGTAGTCCATCTTCTCGTTCGAGAACTTGGCGTGCTGGGTCAGGTCGAAGTCGCCGCGGTTGGCGATCCCCTCGAGCTCCGACCAGCCCATCGGGAAGAGGTACTCGATGTCACTGGTCGCGCTCGAGTAGTGCGACAGCTCGTCGCCCTCGTGCTTGCGCAACTGAAGGTGGTCGGGACGGATGCCGAGGTCGGTGTACCAGCGCAGCCGATCGTCCATCCAGCGCTGGTGCCAGACCGGCGCCTCGTCGGGCGGGACGAAGAACTCGATCTCCATCTGCTCGAACTCGCGCGTGCGGAAGATGAAGTTGCCCGGCGTGATCTCGTTGCGGAACGACTTGCCGACCTGGGCGATCCCGAACGGCGGCTTCTTGCGCGCGAACTGCAGGACGTTCTTGAAGTTGACGAAGATCCCCTGCGCGGTCTCGGGGCGCAGGAAGATCGCCGAGCCCTCGTCCTGGACGGGGCCCATGTGGGTCTCGAACATCAGGTTGAAGTTGCGCGGCTCCGACAGCTCGCCGTCGCACTGCGGGCAGCGCAGCCCGAAGTCGGGCGCCGAGGTGTCGACGCCCTTCTCCTGGAGCGCCTCGAGCAGATGGTCCTCGCGCCAGCGCTTCTTGCAGTCGCCGAGGCACTGGACGAGCGGGTCGGTGAAGCCCTCGAGGTGGCCCGAGGCCTCCCAGGTGCGCGGGTGCATCAGGATCGCCGCGTCGAGGGCGACCATGTCGTCGCGCTGCTGGAGCACGGTCCGCCACCACTCGGCCTTTACGTTCGACTTCAGCAGCACGCCGTAGTGGCCATAGTCGTAGGTAGAGGCGAGCCCGCCATAGATCTCCGACGACTGGAAGATGAAGCCGCGCCGCTTGCAGAGCGACACGATTTTGTCCATGGTCACCACGTCTGCTGACATCGGCGGCACCCTAGAGGAACTGAAGCGAGGCCAGCGGCCAGCGCTGGCGCGCTCTTATACTGGCCGGCCCTATGCCGATCTACGAGTACCGCTGCGAGAAGGGCCACACCTTCGACGTGATGCAGAGCATGAGCGACGATCCGCTCACCGCCTGCGAGGTCTGTGGCGCGCCCGTGCAGAAGGTCTTGCACGCGCCGGCCGTCCATTTCAAGGGCTCGGGCTTCTACAACACCGACTACGGCAAGGGCGGCAAGAGCAAGAGCGTAGGCAGCTCGGGCGGCGACTCGAAGAAGGGCAGCCCGGACTCGAACGGATCGTCGGGTAGCTCGGACTCCTCGTCGAGCTCCAGCTCGGATTCGAGCTCGTCGGGCAAGAAGTCCGAGTCGAAGTCCGGCTCGTCTTCGAAGTCCGACTGATCGCTACTTGCCCAGCAGCTCCTCGACGGCGTTCGCCCGCTCCTCCTTCGGCACCTGAAGGCTGAAGTCGACGCCGCAGCCGAGACAGGAGGGGACCAGCACGCGCGTCTCGCCGGAGCCGCCGGTCGCGACGTCGGCGGCGAGCATCAGCAGACCAGGACCACGCAGGTCGGTGCGGATCGTCTGCGGCGCGCGCCAGCTCACCCACGGGAGGCGGAAGAACGTGCCGGGTGAGAGCAGCGAGCCGCGGATGCCGCTCAGCACCTCTTGCTGGCGGGCGGCGCGGTCGAGGTCGTTCTCGGCCGGCGCGCAGGGGTTCTTGCGCACGCGGGCGAAGCCGAGCGCCTCGCGGCCGGTCAGCTGCTGCTCGCCCTTGGGCAGGTTGAAGCCGCGCCAGAAGTTGTCGAACTCCGGCGCGCAGATGCGGCTCTTGTTGTCGACGGTGATCCCGCCGAGCGCGTCGATGAACTTCGGGAAGTCCTCGAAGTCGACCTCGATCAGATGGTTGATCTCGAGGCCGTTGCCCATGTAGCCCTCGACCGTCTCGATCATCAGCGCGGGACCGCCGATCGCGTAGGCGGCGTTGATCTTCGTCCGCCCGTGACCCGGGATGTCGGCCTCGGTGTCGCGCGGGATCGACAGCTTCGCGACACGCCCGAGCGAGGCGTGGACGAGCATGATCGAGTCGGCGCGGCCCGGGCCGCTGTCGCCGGCGTCGATCGAGTCGCCCTTGCGCTCGTCCGAGCCCAGCACGAGGATCGTCGCGCCGGTGATGAAGTTGCCGTTGCCAGACAGGGCGTCCTTGGCGTCGTCGGAGACGCCGCCCTCGAGCTGCGCGCTAACCATGAACAGCACGAACGACAGCGCCAGCCAGGCGGCGATCGCCAGCGCGATCCACTTGACGACCCGCTTCGCGGTGATCGGCTTGCGCGTCGTCGGGGAGCGCGGCGTTCGGGGAGGGCGCGGCTCACGGCGGCGCGGGTCGCGCGGCCGCGAGCGGTCCTTGAACCCCTCGAGGTCGTCGGAGCGGCGGAGCTTGTCGAGCGGGCTCTTGCGCGACCGGTAGACCTTGTAGTCAGGCCGGTCGGCGCCGTGGCCGGAGTCGTTCACCAGCCTCTGTATATCGTCCGGCCATGCCGCCACGACGCGTCATCGGGATCGACGCGGGGGGCACCAAGCTGCTCGGCGGGGTCGTCGACGAGCAGCTCGCTGTCCACAACCGGGTCCACCGCACGTGGCGGGGAGCCGATCGTGCCGAGACGCTGGAGATCTTCGTCGCGGCCGTGGAAGAGATCCGGGCGGCGGCTCCCGACGTTGCCGCTGTCGGCTTTGGGATTCCATCGCTGGTCGACCACGAGCACGGAGTCTCGGTCTGGTCGAACCACCTGCCGATCGACGACGTCCCGTTCCGCGATCTGATGAGCGAGCGGCTCGGACTGCCGGTCTTCGTCGACAACGACACCAACGCGGCGATCCTCGCCGAGCACCGTCACGGCGCCGCGGCCGGCGCCGAGCACGCGGTGATGCTGGCGCTCGGCACCGGGATCGGCGGCGGCCTGATCGTCGGCGGTCGCGTCCATCGCGGCGCGCGCGGCTTCGCCGGCGAGCTCGGCCACATGACGATCGACCTGCACGGCGAGGACTGTCCCGGCGACTGCCCGGGGAAGGGCTGCTTCGAGACCGTCGTCTCGGGCCGCGCGATCGGCGTGGCGGCGCGGCGGCTGGCCGGGGTTCAGCCCGATTCGACCTTCGGCCGGCTGGCCGCCGAGGGCCGCGAGATCCGCGGCGGCCTGGTCACCGAGCTGGCGCACGACGGCGACGAGCAGGCGCTCGGCGTGCTGGCGCTCGTCGGTCAGCGGCTGGGGATCGGGATCGCCGGGCTCGTCAACGCGCTCGACCCGAGCGTGATCGTGATCGGCGGTGGCGCCGTCGCCGCCGGCGATCTGCTGCTCGCCCCGGCGCGCGACGCGCTCGCCGAGCGCGCGCTTCCGCCTGGCGGCGACCCGCCGCCGATCGTTCCCGCGCGCTTCGGCAGCGAGTCTGGGATGCTCGGGGCCGCGCTGCTGGCACTCGACGGGGAGGGAACGTGGGCCTGACTGTCAGCCCGACGCCGATCGGGAACCTCGAGGACGTCACCCTGCGCGTGCTGTCCGCGCTGCGCGAGGCCGACGTCGTCGCCTGCGAGGACACCCGCCGCACGCGCACGCTGCTCGACCGCTACGGCGTCAACGCGAAGCTCGTCAGTTACCACGAGCACAACGAGGAGCAGCGGGCGGCGGAGCTCGTCGAGCAGATGCGCGGCGGCACGAACGTCGCGTTGGTCTCCGACGCCGGCATGCCGCTCGTCTCCGACCCTGGCTACGTGCTGGTGCGCGCCTGCGTCGCGGCCGGCCTGCCGGTGGAGGTGCTGCCGGGACCGTCGGCCGCGCTCGCCGCGCTCGTCGCCTCGGCGCTGCCCGCCGACCGGTGGCGCTTCGCCGGCTTCCTGCCGCGCAAGGCGGGCGAGTTGCGCAAGGTGCTCTCAGAATCGGGCGGGACGTTGATCGCCTTCGAGTCGCCGAAGCGGGTGCCGGCGACGCTGGCGCTGGCGGCGGAGATCGATCCCGAGCGTCAGGCGGCCGTCTGCCGCGAGCTGACCAAGGCTCACGAGGAGGTGGCGCGCGGCAGCGCCGCCGAGCTCGCCGACCGCTACGCCGATGCTCCGCCGCGCGGTGAGGTCGTGCTCGTCTTCGGTCCGCCGAGCAAGGCGGAGGAGGACGGTCCTCCGGCCGGGCTTGACCAAGTCCGCAAGCTTGTCGACGCCGGCGCCAAGCCGCGCGTGGCCGCGCAGGTCGTCGCCGAGCTGACCGGCGGCAGTGCGAATCGCCTCTATTCGGCGCTGACCGAGTAACAAGCGGCGCACACAACGCAAGCGCTCGCGCACAGGCGAAACAGCGCAGTGACGGCGGTCCCACGGCGAGTCGTCGCCGGTCTACCGTCGCCGGCGTGCTCGGTCCGCAGACACCCGAAGCTGCCGTGGTGCTCGAATCCGTCGAAGCGCGGCTTGCGGCGGAACCCGCGCTTCGAGCCAGGCGTGCCGCGCGAATGGCTGATCTACGCGTCGGCCGCGGCCGGCCTGCTGC
>CBFGZN010000150.1:0-6581 GCA_965653255.1 uncultured Solirubrobacterales bacterium
CGCCGCCCGTGCCGGTCCGAAGATCCAGCTCGCCGTTGCCTTGCTGCTGGTGCCCTCGGTTCTCCTGCTCGTCGCCGCCGCCCTGGCCTCGGCCCTGCTCGGCCCCGGCGGGACTTCGTTGCCTTGATTCAGTTGACGAGCTTGCGCGTCATGCCGAAGATCGCCACGCGCCACATGGCGAGACCGAAGGCGATCAGGTAGGCGACGTTCCAGACGTCGGACCAGCCCTCGAAGCCAAAAGCGGCGTGGCGGACGAGCTCGACGCAGTGGTAGAGCGGGTTGATCTGGGCGAGCACCTGGGCCCACTCGGGCAGCTGGTCGATCGGGAAGAAGGTGCCGGCGACGAGGAACAGCGGCGTGATGACCGCGCTGGTGATGTAGCCGAAGTTGTCGATCGACTTGACGAAGGCGGCGATCGAGATGCCGAAGCACGACCAGCCGAAGCCGGCGAGGAAGTTGATCGCTGGCACCGCGAGCATTCCCCAGGCGGGCGGCAGGCCGAAGATCATCGCCACGATCAGCGGCGCGCAGCCGAAGACCGACGCGCGCATCGCCATCCAGAGCGCCTCGGCGCTGACCAGCTCCTCGGTGTCGACCGGGGCGGCGAGGATCGCGTCGTAGGTGTGCTGGAACGAGTACTTGACGAAGGTGCCGAACATCGACGGCATCGCCGACGAGAACAGGACCGCCATCGCGACCATCCCGGTGCCGACGAACTCCTCGTAGGAGATCCCGTCGCCGACCGTGGTGATCAGCGAGCCGAGGCCGAAGCCGAAGGCGAGCAGGTAGATCGTAGGCTCGACGGTCGACGAGAACGTCGTCGAGCGCCAGTACGACGAGAAGTTGATCATCTCGCGGATCAGCACCCCGCCGACCGCGCTGCGCTCGAAGCGGTGCAGCTTGCGTCGCGGCTGCGCCGGCGGTGGGGTAGCGGTGGCCGCGTCGGTCATGCTCGCGCCGGTCATGCGATCTCCTCGCCGGTCAGCAGCACGAAGACGTCCTCGAGATTGCCCGGGCGGGTGACTCCGTCGAGGCGATCGCCGTTGGACGAGGCGTCGTCGATCATCGTGATCGAGGTGCCGGTCCGCCGCGTGCGCTGCCCGGACGCCTTCGCCTCGGCCTCGAGCTCGGCGAGTCGCGCCGGCGGGCCGTAGACCTCGAGCACCTGGTCGCCGGCGTGCTCGGCGACCAGATCGATCGGCCGGCCCTCGGCGACCACCTTGCCGTGCGACATGATCGTCACGGTGTCGGCGAGCCGCTCGGCCTCCTCGATGTAGTGGGTCGACATCAGGATCGAGATGCCCTCTGAGCGCAGCCGGTCGATCAGCGCCCACAGCTCTTGGCGTACCTGCGGGTCTAGTCCGACGGTCGGCTCGACGAGCAGCACCAGCCGCGGCTGGTGGACGAGGCCACGAGCGATCAGCAGCCGGCGGCGCATGCCGCCGGAGAGCTCCTCGACGACGGCGTCGCGGCGGTCGGTCAGCTTCGCGATCTCCAGCGCGCGGTCGATCGCCGCCCGCCGCTCACGACGCGGCACGCGGTAGAGGTGGCTGAAGACGAGCAGGTTCTGCTCGACGGTCAGCGTCGTGTCGAGGTTGTCGAGCTGGGGGACCATGCCGCACTCCGCGCGCGCCTGCTTCGACTCGCGCGGGAGCTCATAGCCGAGCACCTCGATCTCGCCCTCGTCGGCAATCGCCTGGGCGGTCAGCAGCCGCATCGTCGTCGACTTGCCGGCGCCGTTGGGGCCGAGCAGGCCGACGCAGGTTCCGGCGGGAACCTCGAGGTCGAGTCCGTCGACGGCGGTGATCTCGCCGTAACGCTTGACGGCGCCGCGCAGGCGGAGGGCTGGGGAGGCGGTCGGCACGGCGCACGATGGTACGGACCGCGGTGGTCGGGCGGCTCCCGGGGGCGCAACGGCCATTGCAACGGTGCCCGCGCAAGGGATTTCCCACCCAAACCGCTCGCTTGACTGCCGTCGCCCGCCCCGGGCGGGAGGGCGTCCCACCATCCGCCACCGCAAGGATTTCGCTCTGCGATGCGGAAGTTCGGGGTCGATGCTTGTGCAGTTCTCGCTCTCGATGGCCTGGAGTGGGTAAATGTGTTGCAGCGTGGGACAGAGTGGGGTACAGTGGCGCGCATCGACAAGGACCGGAGTGGCTGGGCTCCTCCCACTCAGCCACTTCGGTCCGCGTCGAGATCACTTCCACGGAGCTCCGGATGGCGTTCAGAGGCCACTACGAACACTCACTCGACGCGAAGAACCGGCTCAGCATCCCGGCCCGCTTCCGCGCGACGTTCTCCTCCGGTCTCGTCCTGGCAAAGGACAGCGACGCCTGCATCTCCGTCTGGACCCCCGAGGCGCACGAGTCGATCATCGAGCGCGCGCTCGCCGGCAAGAACCCGCTCGGCCGCGAGTACCGTGCGGTGCAACGCTTCTTCCAGGCCAACTCCTTCGACGTCGAGCTCGACTCGTCGGGCCGCGTCACGCTGCCGCCGCCGCTGCTCGCGCACGCGGGGATCGAGAAGGAGACGGTCGTCGCCGGAGTGGGCGATCACCTCGAGGTCTGGGGCCGGTCGCGCTGGGACGACGAGCAGGCCGCACTCGACGCGAGCATCGGGGAGGTGACCGAGGGCCTTGGCGATCCTTCTTGACATGACGCGCGCGCACGTACCCGTCCTCGCCGGTGAGCTGATCGAGCTCGCCAACCCCGGACCGGGCGACCAGGTCGTCGACTGCACCTTCGGTGCGGGCGGCCACGCACGGCTGGTCGCCGACCGGATCGGCGCTGGTGGGACGCTCGTCTGTGTCGACCGCGACCCCGCCGCCGAAGCGCGCTTCGAGGAGCTCGCGGCCGAGGTCGCCTGCGAGACGCGCTTCCTGCGCATGGATTACGCCGACGCGCTCGAGCTGCTGCGCGCCGAGGGCTTCCGCGCCGACCTCGTCTACATGGACCTCGGCATCTCGTCGATGCAGGTCGACACGCGCGAGCGCGGCTTCTCCTACTCCTACGACGCGCCGCTCGACCTGCGGATGGACCCGACGCAGGAGCTCGACGCGCGCGCGATCGTCAACGAGTGGGACGAGCGCCAGCTCGCGCGGCTGTTCCGCCGCTACGGCGAGGATCCCGGCGCCCAGTCGACCGCGCGCGAGATTGTCGCGCGGCGCAAGCGAGCGCCGATCGAGACGACCGGCGAGCTCGTCGACGCGATCGAGGCCGCGACCCCGGCCTATGTGCGGCGCAAGTTCGGTGGGGGACATCCCGCCAAGCGTGTCTTCCAGGCGATCCGGATCGCCGTCAACGACGAGCTCGGCTCGCTCGACCGCGCGCTGCCCACCGCTTGGGAGCTGCTGCGCAAGGACGGCCGGCTGGCCGCAATCTCCTTCCACTCGCTCGAGGACCGGCGCGTCAAGCGCTTCCTCGCCGAGAAGGCGCAGGGCTGCATCTGCCCGCCCGACCTGCCGGTCTGCGGCTGCGGGCACGAGCCGGAGGCGGAGTTGGTCACGCGCCGAGCCGTCGCGCCGACGCCCGGCGAGATCGCCGACAACCCGCGTTCGAAGTCCGGTCGCCTGCGCGTCGCGCGGCGAATCGACGGGGGAGAGCGCTGATGGCGCGCGCCGCCACCGCCGCCGCCGCTCCCGCACGGCGTGCCGCTCCGACCCGCCGGCCGGCGCCCGCGCGGCGTCCGGCGACGGCGCCTTCGCGTCGCCGCGGCCCAGCCGCGCGTCCGACGATCGTCCAGCGGACCGGTGAGTTCGCGCGTATCCGCGCCGTCGCCGGCTTCGAGGCGCTGCTGCACGGCCCCGGACTGATCGCGATCGTCTTCGTGCTGCTCGCCGGCGTCGTGTTCGCCAACGTCGCGCTGCTGCAGAAGAACCGCCAGATCACCCATGACGCCGCGCGCGTCTCCGAGCTAAAGCGCGACAACGCGACGCTGCGCCGCGACGTCGCCGAGCTCGGGTCGAGCGAGCGGATCCAGCAGATCGCTGCCGAGCGCGGCCTCGTCCTGCCCGCGCCGGATGCGGTCAACTACCTGCGCGCCAACCCGCGCACCGATGCCGTCGCCGCCGCCAAGGCGATCGACGAGGGCACCGCGCTCGCCGCCGCGCCCGTCGTGCCGGCCTACACGGAGCCTGTCACCGCCGACCCTTACGCCACGGCTACCTATGACGCCCAAGGGAACGCCTACGACCCCTACGGCAACCCGATCTCGACCAGCACCGAGATCGCAGGCACCCCCGACGCCGTCACCAACGTGACGGCCGGCGTGCCCTAGGAGCCTGCCGGTGCGTCTGATCGACCGCCGGATCGGCCTGATCTTCGCCCTCTTCCTCCTTCTCCTCGGCGCAGCCACCGCTCGTGCCGCCTGGATCGGCACCGCCGGCTCCGGCGACCTCAAGGCGCGCGCCGCCACCCAGCAGGTCGAGGAGCTCGAAGTCTCCGCCCGTCGCGGCACGATCACCGACCGCCACGGCGTCGAGCTTGCCGTCTCCGAGGACTCCGTCACTGTCTTCGGGAATCCGCTTCAGATCAAGAATCCGGCGGGAGTCGCCGCCCAGCTCGCGCCGATCGTCGGCGAGGACGAGCAGCATCTGACCGAGCTGCTCGCCGATCGCAGCACCGGCTTCGTCTACCTCGCGCGCAAGATCCCGCCGGCCGAAGGCCAGCAGGTCAAGAAGCTGGAGATCGAGGGGATCGGCACCGTCTCGGAGCCACGTCGGACCTACCCGCAGGGAGAGCTCGCCGGCCAGCTGATTGGCGCCGTCGGCGTTGAGAACGAGGGCCTGACCGGGATCGAGCAGCAGTACGAGGACAGCCTGCACGGCGACGACGGCCAGCGCAAGATCGTCCGCGACGCGCTCGGCGAGCCGGTATCGATCGTCGACACCGACAGCTCGACGCCCGGCGAGGACCTCCAGCTGACGATCGACGCCGCCCTGCAGGAGCGCGTCGAGGCGGTGATGGGCGAGGTCGCCGACACCTTCTCGCCTAAGGGCGCCACCGCCGTCGTGATGGATCCGCGCAACGGCGAGGTGCTGTCGCTCGCGAACTGGCCGCGCGTCGACCCCAACGACATCGCGTCCGCCGACGAGAGCGCAATCCAGAATCGTGCTGTCACGTCCGCCTTCGAGCCGGGCTCGACCTTCAAGGCCTTCACCGTCGCCGGTGCGCTCGAGGAGGGGCTGATCACCCCCGAGACCCGGCTCGACCTACCGCCCGAGCTGCAGGTCGCCGACCGCAGGATCGGCGAGGCCCACGCGCGCGGCTACGTGAATCTCTCGGTCGCCGAGATCCTCGCCCAGTCGTCGAACGTCGGCTCGGTGATGATCGGCCAGAAGCTCGGGCCGAAGCACTTCGACGCATGGGTGCGTAAGTTCGGCTTCGGCTCCACGACAGGAGTCGATCTGCCCGGCGAGTCGCCGGGGATCGTGCTGCGGCCGCGCGAGTACTCCGGCTCCTCGATCGGCAACCTGCCGATTGGCCAGGGCATCGCCGTCACCCCACTGCAGATGGCGGCCGGCTACTCGGCGCTTGCCAACGGGGGCGTGATGCACCAGCCGACGGTGGTCAAGGGCGAGGACGACGAGGGCCACCGGATCGTGTCGAAGAAGACCGCCGAGCAGGTAGCGACGATGCTCGAGGGCGTGCTCGCCGCCGGCGGCACCGCCGAGGAGGCCCAGGTTCCCGGCTACGTGCTGGCCGGCAAGACTGGCACCGCGGAGAAGATCGACCCCGACACCGGCGCCTACTCCGAGACCAAGTTCTTCTCCTCCTTCATCGGCTTCGCCCCCGCCAAGAACCCCCGCTTGATGGTCGCGGTGATGGTCGACGAGCCGTCGGGGATGTACTACGGCGGCGAGGTCGCGGCGCCGGCCTTCGAGAAGATCATGGAGTTCGCACTGCCGTACCTGCGGATTCCGCCGGACTGAGGTCGGCGGTTCTTCTGACTAGGGACAGACCGTGCAGGCCGCGGGTCCTGACGCCGATTTTGGTTTCCGTGCTCGGCTCCGTTCGCTCCGCTGGGACTGCGCCCCGTGCCTGGCGCGAGATGTTCGAGGTGAGTGCTCCACCGGGTTAGACGGCAGGAGCTCCGCCCGGACGCTCCGCTCGTTACGCCTGTGCGCGCAAACGCAAAATCGCCGCCACCCACGGATCGGCGGTTTGGCTCAGGGACTGGCGTCCTGGGGAAGCTGTTTGGTCTGGGTCAAATTAATTGAACCGAACAACTTGGCTGAGCGACAAGGGTGTTACACAACCTTGTGTATCGTGGTGCATGTGTCGCGCACCAACATCGACATCGATGATGGAGTGATTGGTCGGGTGATGAAGCGCTACGACCTCAAGACGAAGCGGGAGGCGGTCGACTTCGCTCTGCGCAGGCTGGATGTCGACCAGATGTCGGTTGACGAGATGCTTGCGATGGAGGGCAGCGGCTGGGAGGGAGATCTCGAAGCTATGAGGACCGGCGCTCCACCTGACTTGCCCTCTGACCTCTCGGCTGAATGATCCTTGCCGATACGTCTGCGTGGGTCGAGTACCTGCGCGGAACGGGAAGCCCGGTCCACTTGAGGCTTAAAGCCT
>CBFGZN010000151.1:0-6570 GCA_965653255.1 uncultured Solirubrobacterales bacterium
GATCCCCGGCGTGAAGACGTCGCTGGGCGTCTCGAACGTCTCGTTCGGCGTCGGACAACCGGCGCGCGCGGTCCTCAACTCGGTCTTCCTGCACCACTGCGTCGAGGCCGGGCTCGACCTGGCGATGGTCAACCCGAACCACATCACGCCCTACGGCGAGATCCCGGACAACGAGCGCGAGCTGGTCGACGACCTCGTCTTCAACCGCCGCGAGGACGCGCTCGAGCGGTTCATCGGTCACTTCGAGTCCAAGGGCGACGACGCCGAGGCCGAGGTCGCCGACCCGACCGCCGGGATGGAGCCCGAGGAGGCGCTGCACTGGCACATCCTGCGCCGCAAGCGCGACGGCGTCGAGGCCCAGATCGACAAGTCGGTCGAGAAGATCGGCGCCGTCCCGACGCTCAACCAGGTGCTGCTGCCGGCGATGAAGGAGGTCGGTGACAAGTTCGGCGCCGGCGAGCTGATCCTGCCGTTCGTGCTCCAGTCGGCCGAGGTGATGAAGCGCGCCGTGGCGCAGCTCGAGAACTACCTCGAGCGGATGGAGGGCCACACCAAGGGCAAGGTCGTGATCGCGACCGTCTTCGGCGACGTCCACGACATCGGCAAGTCGCTCGTCAACACGATCCTGACCAACAACGGCTACACGGTGATCGACCTCGGCAAGCAGGTCCCGGTCGACACGATCATCGAGGCTGCGGTCGAGAACGACGCCGACGCGATCGGCCTCTCGGCGCTGCTCGTCTCGACCTCGAAGCAGATGCCGATCTGCGTCCAGGAGCTGCACTCGCGCGGGCTCGACTTCCCGGTGCTGGTCGGCGGCGCGGCGATCAACCGCGACTTCGGCCGGCGGATCCTCTATCCGGGCGGCCGCGACTCCGACGACGTCTACGACGCCGGCGTCTTCTACTGCAAGGACGCCTTCCAGGGGCTCGACACGATGGACGCGCTGATCGACGGCGACGCCCGCACGGCGCTGGTCGAGAAGATCCGCGGCGAGGCCAAGGAGCTGCGCGAGAAGCCGGTCGTCGTCGACGACTCGCCGCCGGTCACCGACGACAGTGTGCGCTCCAAGACACGCACCGACACGCCGATCCCGGCGCCGCCGTTCTGGGGCGTGCGTGAGATCGACGTCCCGTTCGAGGAGGTATTCCCCTACCTCGATCGCCACGTGCTGTTCAAGCTGCACTGGGGCGGGCGTGGCAAGAAGGGGGAGGAGTGGCGCCAGATCGTCGAGGGTCACGATGGCGACGAGGGCTTCCGGCCGAAGCTCGAGCGGATGTGGCGCGAGCAGGACTACCTCGAGCCCAAGGCCAGGATCGGCTACTTCCCCTGCAACAGCGACGGCAACGACCTCGTGATCTTCGACCCCGAGGACCACGACCGCGAGATCGAGCGGCTGACCTTCCCGCGCCAGCCGAAGCACGACCGCATCTGCCTCGCCGACTTCTACCGCCCGCTCGACTCCGGCGAGCGCGACGTCGTCGCCCTCCAGGGCGTCACCGTCGGCCCGAAGTCGACCGACCGCCTCGCCGAGCTCGAGGCCGCCGGCGAGTTCTCCGAGCAGCTGTTCGTTCATGGTCTCGCCGTCCAGTCAGCCGAGGGATTGGCAGAGTGGCTGCACGCTCAAGCTCGCAACGAGCTAGGGATCGAAGCCGACCAGGGCCGCCGCTACTCCTGGGGCTACCCCGCCTGCCCCGACCAGTCCGAGCACGAGAAGGTCTGGCGCCTGCTCGACCTCGAGGAGATCGGCATGTACCTCTCCGACGGCTTCGCGGTGATGCCCGAGCAGTCGACCGTCGCGATCGTCGCCCATCACCCACAGTCGGTCTACTTCGGCATGAAGTCGGGCTTCATCCCCAAGGACAAGGCCCCCGACGAGCTGATCGCCGGCACCGACCGCGGCGGCGCCCTCCCACCCGAGGACGAGGCCCGCGACGGAGCCGTCGAGTCCGAGGCCGTCGACCGGGCGCCAGACGAGACGCCTGCCTAGCTTTCCCGGCTAGGGATTGGGGGTTGCTTCCCGTGAGTCAGTAGCCGCGGCGACTCTCCACCAGTGCGCGGCGGATCGTGCGCAGAGCCTTGGCGATCGTGCGGTCCGCGTGCTCCTGGCGTTCCTTCGAGGTCCTCAACACCTCTTTGGTTTGCGCAACCAAGGCATCGTATGCGCGCTGCTGCACATCGTCGGTATCCCGAGTTCCTGCCATCTCAACCTGCATATTAGCTATCCCCTTCGTTGTCCGCGTCGACGAGCGGCTCGCCCCAGACGCTCAGCAGCGACTCGAGCGCGGCGATCGTCGCCCGCTGTTGGCCGATCGTGTGCTCGAGCGTCTCTATCTCTCGGATGACTTCGTCCGCCGTCGTGTCCGAAACCTCGAATGGGCCAGCGCGCTTGAGCCAGTGACCATGTCTTACACGGACTGTTATCGATCCCAGGACGGAGAGCCCGCAGGCCAACAACACCACTGCAGCGACGCTGATCAATAGGCGTCCGATCAGGAGCATTGCGTCGCTGTCGAACAGCAACTCCAGGACGGTCAGGTCGGTTCGCAGGCACTCACGGGGCATTCCCCGAAGCTAGGACAGGCTGTGCAACAGCAGACCGCCTGACAGTGACAGTCGCGTGCGGCTCCGCCCTCCGAGCTATTCGCCCAGCTTGGTACGGCCGTCGGTCTTCGGTGGCTCTGGCGCGGCGCCCTTCAGCGCCGGGTAGTCCTCGGCCATGGCGGCTAGGACGAGGCCGGCGGGAACCTCGGCGCCCTCGCGGTTGAAGTGGATGCCGTCGGACTGGCGGCCGAGGACCTTGCGGCCGTTTACCTCGACCTCGTCGGAGTACTGGCCGTTGCCGATCGTGGAGAAGATGTCGACGTAGCGGGCACCCTCGACCGACTCCGCCGCCCGCTTGACCGCGCGGTTCTGGGAGCGGTAGATCTCGTTGTAGGTCTGGTCGCGCGCGGTCGGCGGGGGAACCCAGTAGACGGGGCGCTTGCCGTCGCCGCCGAGCGGCATGGTCATCCAGGGCACGCCCGCCGCCGAGCCGGGCGCGAACAGCTCGCCGTCGACATCGACGTTGAAGCCGTCATTGGCGCCGATCAGCATCACGACTGCGTCGGGGTCGCGCGACGACATCTCCTGCTGGGCGTTGAGCTCCCAGTTGAAGAAGCCGGGGTTGGTCAGCGCGGTGCCGTTGCGGGCGACGGTCTCGACGTCGAGCAGGTCGTCGGTGTCGAGGTCGGCCATCTTCAGGCCGACGAGGTCGGCCTCCGAGTCGCCGGTGACGAGCAGGTCGAGCGGTTGGCCGGCGGTCGGTTGGCGCCAGACCGGCTTCGCCTCGCGCTTTGCCCTCTTCCTCAGGATCGCCGCCGAGCCGGTCTCGAGCTCGGTGCCCGAGGCCGTCTTGCTCTCCTGTCCGAAGGCGGCGTCGAAGCCCTTGCGCGGCTCGTTGAGCTGGAGGAAGCCGGTCACGTCGGCGAGTGGCCGGGCGACCGACAGCGTGATGTCGCGCGTCGTGCCGAGCTTCATCCCCTCGCCGGCGCGCACCATCGCGTCGGCGTTGAAGATCGCCGCGGTTAGCAGCGCCACCAGCACCACGAGGAAGACGCGGCCGGCGGGCATCGCCAGGGTCGGGTCCTCTGGGTCGCCGATGCCGGGGTGGGAGGGGTCGTGGACGTTCGGCTGGCCGCCGATCGGCTCGTGGTCGGAGAGCTGCTCGCGGCGATGCTCGCGCTCCTCGTCGTGTCGCTGTCGTCGGCGGTCGTCCATGTCAGAACTGGAAGTAGATGAACGGGGCCACGCCCTGCTGCCCGACGGCCGCGTCGGCGATCACGATCAGTGCGCCAAGCGCCAGGCCTTGCGCCAGCGCCGGCCGCAGCACGAACCAGCGCTCGGCGCGCTGCCAGAAGTCGCGCGGCACCGCCTGGATCGCTACGGCGCCCACGGTCAGCGCCACCAGCACGGGTGTGACCAGCGGCGACGGCCCGCCGGCGCCGATCTGCCCAAGTACGCCGAAGGCGGTGCTGAGATCCGGCGAGCGGAAGAACACCCAGGCCAGGCAGACGACGTTGAAGGTGATCGCCCAGGCCAGCCAGCGCGGCAGGTGAACCCGCGGATAGCGCTCGCCGAGCCAGCGCTCGCCCGCCAGCGCGCTGCCGTGGATGCCGCCCCAGATCAGGAACGTCCACGCCGCGCCATGCCAGAGACCGCCGAGCACCATCGTCAGCATCAGGTTGATGTACGTGCGGCGCGTTCCGCGCCGGTTGCCGCCGAGTGGGATGTAGAGGTAGTCGCGCAGCCAGCGCGACAGCGTCATGTGCCAGCCATGCCAGAACAGGCGCAGACTGGTGGCCAGGTAGGGGCGGTCGAAGTTCTGCGGCAGCCGGAAGCCAAGCAGCAGCGCGAGCCCAATCGCCATGTCGGTGTAGCCGGAGAAGTCGCAGTAGATCTGGGCGGCGAAGCCGTAGATGGCGAGCAGCGTCTCGAGCCCGGAGTGGGCGCCCGGATCCGAGAACACCGGGTCGACAATCCGCCGCGCCAGCTCGTCGGCGACGACGGTCTTCTTGAGCAGGCCGCCGGCGATCAGGAAGATCCCAGGCCCGGCGAGCACCTTGCGCGGGTCGCGCGGGGTCTTCAGCTGCGGCACGAACTCGCCGACGCGGACGATCGGCCCCGCGACGATGTGCGGGAAGAACGCCTGCAAGATCGCGAAATCCATCAACGCCACAGGGCGCTGATCGCCGCGATACACGTCGACGACGTACGAGATCGACTGGAAGGTGAAGAACGAGATCCCGATCGGCAGCACGATCTGGGTCACCGGCAGGCTGGCAATCCCGACCGAACTGAGCGCGTCGTCGACTGAGCCGACGAAGAAGCCGAGGTACTTGAAGATCCCGAGGAGCGTCAGGTTTGCCGCCACCGCGATGGCTACCCACTGCTTGCGCTGCGCGGGGGTCTCGGCGCGCGCTACTGCGTTGGCGAACACCGTGTTGACGACCGTCGAGCCGATCAGCAGCAGCACCCAGCGCCAGTCCAACCAGCCGTAGAAGACCCACGACGCACCCAGGATGAACGGCCGCCAGGCACGCGGGTGCGGCATCAGCAGCCAGGACAGGAACAGAACGACCGTGAAGAAGGCCGCAAACTCGATTGTTGGGAATGTCACGTTGGAGAGTTCGCCTCGGACAGGCGTGAGAAGGCCGTCTTCTAAATCTTCGCCATCTGGATAAAGACCCCTGGCGAGGGCGATCTTAGGTTGATGAGGTCCGATTCCCCCGATCCGGCGGCGTTGTGCGCCGCCGGCCCAAGGAGAGCCTCACACGATGAGATCAAGTTTCCTGAGGACCGGCGCGCTGGCCGTATTGGTGGCCGCGCTCGCGTCCCTTCTCTTGCCAGGGGCGGCGTTCGCCCAGGCCGACGTGTTGGAGCAGGTGGAGGCGAAGGCCGCCGAGCTCGACATGGTCTGGGTCGCCGTCGCAACCGTCCTCGTCTTCCTGATGCAGGCCGGCTTCATGTTCCTCGAGATCGGCTTCTCGCGGCAGAAGAACGCTGGCACCGGCGTGGCGAAGATCTTCATCAACCTCGCGGTCGTGACGATCGCCTGGTGGGCGATCGGCTTCGGCATCAACGGCGGTGGCAACGACTACTTCGGCAACGACGGCTTTTTCTTCCACTTCGGTCAGACGATCGGCAGCGGAGCGGAGGCGACGGTCGTCGCGGCGTCGGACACGATGCTGATGCTGTTCGGGCTGGCCTTCGCGGCCGTCTCGCTGGCAATCGTCTGGGGCACGACGCTCGAGCGGATCAAGTTCGGCGCCTACGTGATCTACGCGATCGTCTTCGGCGCGCTGATCTACCCGCTAATCGCGCACGCGGTCTGGGGCGGCGGCCTGCTGTCCGACGTCGGCGGCAAGCCGGTGATGGACTTCGCCGGCTCCTCGGTCGTCCACCTCACCGGTGCGACCGGTGCGTTGGCGGCGCTGCTGCTGCTCGGTGCTCGCAAGGGCAAGTACGGCGCCGATGGCAAGCCACGCGTGATCCCCGGTCACTCGATGCCGCTCGTCGGCCTCGGCGTGGTCATCCTCTGGATCGGCTGGTTCGGCTTCAACGGCGGCTCGACGTTCGAGAGCGCCGGGTCGTTCTTCGGCGAGGTCATGCTGAACACCCAGCTCGCCGCGGCGGCCGGTGTGATCGGCGCGAGCGCGATCATCTACATGAAGACCAAGTCGCTCGACGTCGGCATGGCCGGCAACGGCGCAATCGCCGGTCTCGTCGGCATCACGGCGCCGTGTGGCTTCGTGGAGTACTGGGCGGCCCCGATCATCGGCTTGATCGCCGGCGTGATCGTCGTCTACGGCGTGCTCGCGTTCGACAAGAAGCTGGACGACCCGGTCGGCGCGCTGTCGGCCCACGGTCTAGCCGGCATCTGGGGCACGGTCGCGGTCGGCATCTTCGCCCTCGGCGAGGCACTCTGGGTCGCCGCCCACCTGCGTCGCAGCCCCGCCCACGTCATCCCGGTCGGACGCCCGTGGATGAGCCGCCTGGACCTGAAGCGGTCATGGGGTCCGTGGCTGCGCG
>CBFGZN010000152.1:0-6529 GCA_965653255.1 uncultured Solirubrobacterales bacterium
CTCCAGATCGTCGCTGCGGTCCACGGCCAGTGCGCCGGCGAGGCGGTCGCCGTCGAGGTACCAGACCGTGAACTTGCCCTCGTCGATCGAGCCGCGGACGACCTCCTGCTCCCACTCGTACGCGGGGCCGATGTACTCCAGCGAGGCCCAGTCTGAGAGGTCGGAGAAGAAGTAGGGGATGACGTCGTGATCGACGTTCTGGCCGAGCATGTTCAGGGCGGCGGTCTTGCCCTGGTTGAAGGCGACGTCCCAGTGCTCGACGCGCAGCGGATGGCCATGGACGGCGCTGTCGTACTCGCAGATGTCGCCGGCGGCGTAGATGCCGGGAGCTGACGTCTCGAGCTTCGAAGAGCAGCGCACTCCCCCGCGCTCGCCGATCTCCAGCCCAGCGCCGCGAGCAAGCGTCACGTCGGGCAGAACGCCGGCGCCGATGATCACCGCATCGCAGTCGATCTCCAGCCCGCCCTTGGTGTGGACGTGGGTGACGCGACCGTCAGCGCCCTCGAAGCGGTCGAGCTCGTCGTTGCCATGGATCTCGACGCCGTGCTCGTTGAGCACGCGGTGGAAGTAGCCACCGACCTCCGCGCCGAACTGGTGCTCGAACGTCTCCGACTCCTGCATCACGATCACGCACTGCGCGCCATAGGCCGCCGTGATCGAAGCCGCGCACTCGCAGCCGATGTAGCTGCCACCGACGAGCACGACCCGCTTTGCGTTCTCGACGTCGGCGCGGATCTCCTCCGATGTCAGGAAGGTGCGCATGTAGTGGATGCCCTCGAGCTCGCCGCCCTCCACAGGCAGCCGGCGCACGTTCGACCCGGTCGCCAGCAGCGCCTTGCCGAAGCGGACCGTGTCCTTGTTCGACAGCGTCGCGACGCGCGCCTCGGCGTCGAGCTTCACGACACTCGTCCGCGTCAGTAGCTCGATCCCCTGCTCGCCCCACCACTCATCGGGCCGGAACAGGACCTCCTCCTTGCTCTCCTCGCCGCGCAGGTAGCCCTTGGTCAGCGGCGGCCGGTTGTACGGCGGGTCGAACTCGCGTCCGACGAGCAGGATCGAGCTGTCGCGCCCACCCGCCTCGCGCAGCCAGCGAGCGCAGTTGGCGGAGGCGAGACCACCGCCGATCAGCAGGTGGTCGACCTCACGCTCGGCCATCGCTCAGGCCGTGGCCTCGGAGCGGCCGAGGAAGCGCTGCGTCACTGCCTCCTCGAGCCCGATGTCGAGCACGACCAGCACCTCGTCGCCAGCCCTGACCTCAGAGTCGCCGACCGGCACGAAGCCACCGCCGTCGCGTAGGACCGAGATAACCAGCGAGCCGTCGGGCAAACCGAGATCCGCGACCTTGATGCCGTCGGCCGGCGAACCCTCGCCGACCTCCATCTCGATGATCTCGAGCCGCTCCTCTTTCAGGTCGAGCAGGTGAACGAGGCCGTACTTCGGCACCTCGTGCGCGATCAGGCGCAGGATCAGGTCGGTCGCCGACACCGCCGGCTTGATGCCGAGCAGCTCGAAGTGCTGCAGGTTGCGCGGGTTGTTGCAACGCGCGACGACGCGATCGACGCCGTACTTCTCGGTCGCCATCTGACAGATCAGGATGTTGTCCTCGTCGTCGCCGGTGACCGCCACGACGAGGTCGGCGCGCTCGATCCCGGCGCGCTCCAAGACCCACAGCTCGGTTCCGTCGCCGTACTGGATCGCGTGCTCGAGCTCCTCCTCGACCGTCTCGTAACGACGGCGGTTCGTCTCGACGATCGTTACCTCATGACCCTTGTCGAGCAACTCGCGCGCGAGGTTCCAGCCGACCTTGCCCGCCCCGACGATCAGCGCGTACATCAGCCAGCCACGCCCTCGAAGCGGATCTGGCCGCGCACCGCGGCTTCGAGCAGCTCGATCGCCGTCTGAGTCGGACAGATCGTCTGCAGGCCCTGCTCGGCGTACCACTTGGCACGGCCGGGATCGAGCACCCGGACCACCACGCGGTCGACCTCGAACCGCCGCTGGGCGATCTGGGCGATCACGAGATTCGTGTTGTCGCCGTCCGTAGAGGCGACGAAGGCGTCGGCGCGCTCGATGCCGGCCTGCAGCAGCGCGTCGATCTCGAGCGCCGTGCCAACCGTGAAGGAACCGCCGAGGTCCTCCCAGCTCTGGTCCTGGCCGCGATTGAGTAGCGCGATCGCCTCGGGGTTCTCGTCCAGGACAGAGACCTCATGGCCATCCGTGAGCATCGATTTCGCGATCGATGAGCCAACTCGCCCACAACCGACAATTAGAACGAACACTCGGCGCACAATAGCGCTGAGCGGCGTCCTTCAGGCCGGCTCGGGAGCGACCTTGTGCTCAGCTGTCTCTTGCTCGTCGTCGGCCGGCGGCGCGGTCAGGATCACCTTGCACGGCGCCTTCTCGATCACGTAGCGGGTGAAGTCGCCAGCGAAGCGGTCGCTGCCGATGCCGCGGTAGCCCGCGACCTGGCCGGCCGCGCTCGCCACGTTGACGCCGATGAGCACGCCGAAGGGCGTGGCGAGACCGATCAGCGCCGCCGCGAATCCGCGTCGGCGCCTCGGCTGCGAGCACGATCGCCTCGACTCCCCGCCGTTTCGCCTCCGCAACGATCGCGGCACCAGCCGAGCGGCCACGCACCATCGCTGTGGACACCTGCACGTCCTCGTACTCCTCACCGACCTCCTTGGCGCGCGCCAACGCCCGGCGCGCCTCGCTGACCCGCTCCTCCGGGACACGCGCGTCGATCGGCAGCGACATCGGGATCTGGAAGACCCAGACCGCCTCGAGCATCGCGCCCTCCCCCTCGTCGGCCTGCTCGGCCGCCAGCCGGCCCGCGGTGCCGACGATGTCGTCGTCGAGCCGCTCGCCGAAGACCGGCACGAGGATGCTTCCGAACTCGATGTCGGTCGCCTCGCGCAGCGCCGCCTCAGGAATCGTGAAGCGCTGGGTCAGCGACTTGCCCTGCGCCTTGCGATAGATCACATACATCGCCAGGCCGACGAGCAGCCAGCCACCGCCGACGTAGCGAGCGCCCTCGTGCAGGACGATCACCGTCACCCATGAGACCGCGCCGACGACGGCGCCGAGCGCACTCGGCAACGGCAGGTCGCCACCGCCGATCCGCACGCTCAGCGGCACTCGGAACGCCCGCTTGCGATCCGGCTCGCGGTAGCGCAGCACAACGATCGCGAGGTGCGCGAGCGTAAAGGCAAGCGTCGCGCCGAAGGCGAAGATCCCGGCCAGCCACTCGGCGTCCGCCGAGCAGCTCAGCGCGAACGCGATCGCCGCCGCGATCGTGATCGCGACATACGGCGTACCGCGCTTCGCCCCGAGCCGCGCCGCCAGGCTCGGGATCTGGCGATTCGTTCCGAGCGAGTAAGCCAAGCGCCCGATGCCCAGCATCTGCCCGTTGACCGCCTGGACTAGCACCACGACGCCGACGGCGCCGACCACATAGCGCAACACGTCGCTCAGCCAAGCCGGGTCGAACTGGCTTGCTACCCCGACGATCGGCGCCTCGACGAACTCCTCGCTCAGCGCTGTCGCGCCGTGCTCGACGGGCAGCGCCAGGACCGCGACCAGCGCCATCCCGACATAGATCGCGAACACCCCGATCACAGCCACGGCGCCGAGCCGTCTGAGGCCGCGCTTGCCAACCCGCAGCTCGCCCGCTAGCCCCGACGCCGACTCGATCCCCGTCAGCGCTACCCCCGCGACGATCGCGCCAAGCGCGAACTCCTCCCAGGTCGGCGTGACGCCGAGATCGACCGAATCGACCAGCGCGCTGTAGTCGCGGAACTGGAGCAGCCCGAGCACGATGATCCCCGCCGACAACACGGCCGTCACGAGCACTACCCAAAGCACCCGCTTGTAGCGCTCGACCGTCTGGCCGCGCACGTTCGCCCAGGCAACCCAGGCCAGCACCGCCGCTGCCACGACCAGCTCGAACCCGGGATCCGACGGCACGCTCCAGAAGACGCCCAGGTAGCCCGAGACCGCCAGCGACCCGAGCGCCATCACGATCAGGAAATCGAGCAGGATCGCCCAGCCCGCGATGAAGCTCCACAGCTCGTTGAACGCGTAGCGCGCGAACACCGAGGCGCCGCCGCGCTCCTGATGCAGCGAGTTGCCCTCGAGGTAGCTGAGCATCGTCAGCAGGAAGAACAGCCCGGCGGCGGCGAATGCCAGCGGCGTCAGCGCGAGCGCGTCCTGGGCGACGATCCCGAGCGCGAAGTAGACCGACGAGCCGACCGCGCCAGCAGCAATCGCGAACAGCGCCGGCGCTCCCAGCCCGCGCTCGATCCGCGCCTCGGCCCCCTCGGAGCCGCTGCGCAGCCGGGCGCGCATCCGGCTACCCGGCCGGCCAGCCTCCCCGTTGGTGCTCACCCGTCGGACTCCGCTTCCGTGGCGCCGTGCGGGCGTGCCAGCCACACCCGCGCAGCCCCGACCGCCGCGAACAGCACGCCGACGATCAGGCCGAGCGCCAGCGGCCCGCCGCCGCGCGCGAGCGTCGCGACGACCATCGCGACCCCGACGGCGCACACCAGCGCACCGAGCACCCGCTGAGACGTCGCGTACGCGTCCTTCACGGTGCCGATGCTACGCCGCGACCCGGGCGCGCGATCCCGGCAGCGAGGAGTCGATGATCACCCGGCACGGCCGCTCGGCCAGCACCGTCTCCAGCGTCCTGCCAAACACCGACGAGCCGGTACGCCGCGGCGGCAACGCCATCACAATCGCCCGCGCACGAATGTCGCGCGCCTCGAGCACGATCCGCCGCCCGGCCTCGCCCGCGCGAACCTTCTCCCAGTGCCCGGTGACCCGCCGGCCGCCGCGCACGCGCGCCTCGTCGATCGCCTGCTGCGCGCGCTGCTCCTGGGCCGGCATCGAAGCGTCGATCGGCAGGTTCGCCGGCACCGTGATCGTCACGAGCACGTGGATCCCGCGCCGCCGCCGCGCGGCCAGCTTCGCCGCGGTCGCGATCGCCTCACCCGAGTACAGCGAGTCCTCGAACGCGACCAGCACCGACTCGTACTCCACCTCGTGCTCGACGACAGGCTGCGGCACCACGATCTTCGCCGTCTGGGTCAGGCTCAGGCCCTGCTTGCGGCGGTAGATGACGTAGCTCGCAACGCCTACCGCGAGCCAGATCGTCCCAGTGACCAGTGTCGCCAGGTTCAGCGCATTGACAACCACGAAGGCGATACCGGTGCCGATCCCGCCGAAGACCGCGTACAACGGGATCTCGTACCCCTTCACGCGTATCGACCCCCGCCCCTTCCACGGCCGCTCGTGGTCCGGCTCGCTGACCCGCAGCTTGATCACCGCCAGGTGGGCCATCGTGAACGACAGCATCGCCCCGAACGCGTAGATCGTCCCGAGGAACTCGGCCTGGCCCGGCAGGATCGTCAGGCAGGCGATCAACCCGAACACGCCGATCGCCACGTACGGCGTGCGGTACTTCGGATGCAGGGCGCGCAGCCCCTCCGGCAGCTGGCGGTGCTGACCCATCGAATAGGTCAGCCGCGACACGCCCAGCAGGCCGGCATTCGTCGCGATGAACAGGATCGTCGCGGCCAGGATGCCGACGTAGATCTCCGCCGCCCCCTGCAGCGCTCCCAGGTCGAGGTTCGCCACCACGCCCAGGATCGGGTCGTCGGCGTAGCCACCGTCCTCCTTCGACAGCGCCAGCTCGGTCGTCCCGTTCACCACCGGCATCGCCGACAGCGCCACCGCCGGCAGGAACGCATAGATCGCGATCACCGCCGCGACCACAGCCCCCATCCCGCGCGGGATCGTCTTGCCGTAGTCCTTCGCCTCCTCGGCCATATTCGAGATCGTCTCGATCCCGGTGTAGGCCACCATTCCGACCGGAATCGCGATCAGGAAGTCGCCCAGCGTCGGATAGGTCCCGAAGTCGACGTTGTTAACCAGCACCTCCGGCGAGAACACCAGGACTAGCCCGACGATCACCATCAGCACCTGGGTGAAGAAGTCCGCCAGCGCCAGGAAGACATTCAGCCCCGCCGACTCCTTAACCCCGACGACGTTGACGATGCCCAGCACGATCACGACGCCGATCCCAAAGATGATGTCCCCCGGCGACTCGCCCAGCGGCTCCCAGAACACGCCGAGGTAGTGCGGCACGAAGAACGCCGAGATCGCGACCGTGATGATGTAGTTGAGCATCTGGCCCCAGGCCGCGAAGAACGACCAGAACTCGTTGAACGCCCGCCGCGCGAACGACGACGACCCACCCGCCTCCGGATACATCGTCGTCGCCTCGGTATACGTCGCCGCCGTGCAGACGAAGATCACGCCGGCGATCAGGAAGACAACCGGCGTCATCCCGAGCGCAAACACCGCGACCAGGCCGAGCGCGTAGTAGATCGAGCTGCCGACGTTGCCGTACGCCGTGCTGAACAGCGCCCCGCTGCCCAACACGCGCTCCAACCCCGCAGCCTTCGGTCTCCACTCGGCCATGACGCGGGAAAGCTACTCCTGGGGGGCGCTGGACGGGTTAGGGATC
>CBFGZN010000153.1:0-6528 GCA_965653255.1 uncultured Solirubrobacterales bacterium
GGCGTTACGAAGCGCCGGACGCTCGGCGCGGGCGCCACCGCCGTCGGTCTTACCCTCATCTTGAGCTTTAGAGTTGTCGCCCTCGGGGTCGTTGAGGGTTCGCTTGTCGTCGCCGCCGGCCTTCTGCTCGCGACCGACCTTCGGCGTCGGCGCCGAGTCGGTCCCGAGCGGATCCGCGGCCGGCGGGGTGCTCGGTGCGGGAGTGGTCTCGGGCGCCGGCGTGGTTGCGGGCGGAGGAGTGGTCTCAGTCGTGGGCGCCGGGGGAGTGGTGGTCGGCGCGTCCTGGGCGGAGACCCACTCGACCGGACCGAGCTCGGCCGGGAGCTGGATCTCCGAGACCGGCGTGCCCGGAGGCACGTCGACGGTGACCGTGACGATCTCGCCGGTCACGAGCTTGACCGTGAGCACGCGCGACTCGGCAGAGGCCGCCACCGTGAAGCTGGTGAGAGCCGCGACCAGCGCGACGCCTGCGCAGAGCAGGGTGTGCCACAGCCGCTTCTTCATCCCGGGAATTGGTCTCCTCCTTGCGCGCCCCCGGCGGGAACGCTCTTAGACGCGCGCAAGCTTATAGATCTGCTGGGCGCAGAGAGAACGCTAGCTATCGGCTCGGAGAGGTACAAGGGGGATCGGTAGTTGGGGGAAAGCGGCGCATATTGCGGCCGTCCGTGTAGTGAGTATCGGCAGCTGCAGGTAGCTCCGCAAGCCCCGTACGGTGGCTTGCACTCAGCTATGTGGAGTTCTACTGCTCGCTCGGCGGTCCAGCTAACCATCGCAGGATAAGCCTAGACCTAAACTTGAGATTCAGGCTTGATCGGTTTGGCCCGGTCCATTGGCCGTCCTGTAGCCTGCCGCCGATGGCCACCGACCATGACATGACCTTTGTCGATCGCGTCTCGCGGCAGGGCGAGGAGGCGCTGGGAAAGCTCGCCGAGGAGCTGATCGGCAACCCGATCGTCAGCGGCGCCGTCTCGCGCGCATTCGAGGCACGCGAGAAGGCGGTTCAGGCTCAGGAGGCGGCGCTCGGAGCGCTGAATATTCCTTCGGCCGCCGACATCGAGCGCGTCACTCGTCGGCTGCGGTCGGTCTCGCAGCGCTTGGAGTCGATCGAGGACACCCTCGACCGTCTCGAGGAGCGCCTGGCCAAGCCGGCTCCGAAGCCCGCGGCCGCCAAGAGACCAGCCGCCCGCAAGCCCGCCACGCGTAAGCCGGCGGCCAAGAAGTCCTAGCGGGCCACCCGCTCCAGGGCCGTCCAGCCCGCCTCGCCGAGCGCCAACCCCAACGACTCTAGGTCCTCGCCGGGGATCCGCTCGCGATCGCCGCTAGCCAGCAGGTCGGCGACGCCCAGCAACACCGCCGCGGCGACTTCGCGCCGGTCGGCGATCGCCAGCAACGCGGCGGCCTCCATCTCGACGACGTCAGCCCCGTCTTGCAGCCATCCCTCGGGCGCATCGGCGCGTGGGTCGTAGAAGAGGTCGGTCGTCAGCGCCGTCACCGGCCGTGCGCCGCCGGCGGTCAGCGCCGCGGTCAGCGCCTGGTCGGGAGTCAGCTGCGGGCCGCCGCCGAGTGCGGCACTGGTGCCGTCGGTCCCGATCACGCTCGCGGCGGCAAGCAGCTCTCCCAGCTTGAACCCCTCGCGGAGGGCGCCGCAGGTCCCGATCCGCAGCAAGGTGCGCGCGCCGAGGTCGATCAGCTCCTCGACCACGATTGCCGCGCTCGGGCCGCCCATGCCGGTTGCCTGGATCGTCAACAGCTCGCCGTCGCGGGCTGTTCCGGTGTAGCCCCACAGGCCACGGTTGTGGTTGAACATCTTCGGACCGTCGAGCAGCGCTTGGGCGACCATGAGCGCTCGGTGAGGGTCGCCGGGCAGCAGCACCCGCTCGGCTAGCGGCGCGGCGGGTCGCAGGTGGTGCGTCGCCGGGTCTGTCACGCGCGGCAGCCTACGGCTCGAAGCCGACTGGCGACGGCCCGCGCGACTATCCTCGCCGTGTGCCCCAACGTCCCGACATCCAGGAGGCCCTGCGCGAGGCGGTCGACCGGACCGTTCGCGCGACTGTCGATACGCGCGAGCGTGCTCAGGACGCCGCCGGCGGTGTGGCCGACGCCGTCGACGACATCGTCAAAGGTGCCCAGGACAACATCTCGCGTAGTCGCAAGGGCGTGCTGGCGGCCGTCGAGGACCGTCTCCCGGCGAGCCAGGACGACATGAAGGCGCTGCGCACCGAGCTGCGCCGGATCGACAGGCGACTCGGCGAGATAGAGCGGCGGCTCGACGAGCTACCGCACGGCAGCGACTAGAAGTGGACGCCCTTTAGCAAGTACGCCATCGCGACGGCCTCGGTTGACATCTCGTCGCCCGACTTGCCGTCCTCCAGCTCACCCGCGTCGCTGCCCTTCTTCGCAGCTGTCGAGTCCGGGAACAGGCTGTAGGCCTGGTTGAGGATGATGTCGACTGTAGACGGCGACAGCGCGTAGAGCACCTCGCCAAACGTCCCCAGCCGCGATGCCTTGCGCTTCGGCTTGTCGATCATCGCGTCGCAGAGCATCTCCCCGGCCTCCTCTGGAGTCAGCGTCGGGAAGGCCTTGTAGATGTCCGTCGGCGCGATCATCGGCGTCCGCACGAGCGGCATGTAGACGGTCGTGAACTTGACGTTGTCGGCGACGCACTCGGGCGCCGCGCAGCGCGAGAAGGCGTCGAGCGCCGACTTCGAGGCGACATAGGCCGAGAAGCGCGGCGTGTTCGTCTGAACGCCGATCGAGGAGACGTTGATGATGTGGCCCGACTTGCGCTCGCGCATGCCAGGCAGGAGGGCCATGATCAGCTTCAGCGCGCCGAAGTAGTTGAGCTGCATCGTCCGCTCGTAGTCGTGGAAGCGGTCGTAGGAGCGGGCGACCGAGCGACGGATCGAGCGGCCAGCGTTGTTGATCAGGACGTCGACGCCGCCGTGCTCGTCGATGATCTCCTGCGCGACCCGCTCGATGTCGTCGAGGTCCGAGAGGTCGGCGGGGTGGACGTGGGCGGTGCCGCCGGCGGCGCGAATCTGCTCGGCGACCTCCTCGAGCTTCGCGCGCGTGCGCGCGACGAGGATCACGATGCCGCCGGCCTCGCCGACGCGGGCCGCGGTCTCGGCGCCGATCCCCGACGACGCGCCGGTGATCACGACGCGCTTGTCCTGGATCGCTGTGGTCAGCGACCGATCGCGGAACAGCGCGGGGTCGAGATTGCGCTCCCAGTAGTCCCAGAGCCGGCCGGCGTAGCTGTCGAGCGGCGGCACCGCGATGCCCGTACCGTTCAACGCCCGCTGGGTGTCGCGCGCGTCGAAGGTGCACCTGAAGTCGCGCACCTCCATCGCCTCCGGTGGGATGCCGAGGTCGCGGTAGACCTGGTTGCGGATCTTCTTGACGGTCGGCAGCGCCATCACCCCGGCGCGCACCGGCGCGGGAACGGCCTTGGTCAGGTTCTCGTCGACGCGCATCGCGAGCTGAGGCGCGTGCGCTGCCTTCGCGAAGGTGTTGAGCGCCTCGCCGACGGTCATCGGCTCGGGGTCGACGAGGTGGAAGGTGTCGCCCGGCAGGTCCTCGTCGGGCAGGTGGCCGATGTGGTCCATCGCGCGGGCGACGAAGTCGACCGGGACGAGCGTCGTCTTGCCCCCCTCGGGGCCGGCGAGTGGGAACCAGGCGGGCAGCGCGCCGCGCAGCTTCTTGAGGAGCGTGAAGAGGTAGTAGGGGCCGTCGATCTTGTCGATCTCGCCGGTGCGCGAATGGCCGACGACGATCCCCGGGCGGTAGACGAGCGTCTGCGCCTCGACGTCGCGCTTGACCATCTGCTCGGACTCGTACTTGGTCCGGTGGTAGTGGTGCGGCAGCCGCTGGCCCTCGTCGAGCATGTCCTCCTGGAACACGCCGCGGTAGTCGCCGGCGACGGCGATCGAGCTGACGTGGTGGAAGCGGCCGACGTCGCGCGAGTTCGCGAACTCGATCGCGTGGCGGGTTCCCTCGACGTTGGCGCGCTGCGCGGCCTGCTCGTCGGCCTCGATGTCGTAGACGGCGGCGAGGTGGAAGAAGTGGTCGATCTTCGCGTCGGCGGGCAGCACCGAAGCGTCGATGCCGAGCGCCGGCTGGGTCAGGTCGCCGGGGACCGCGACGATTCGTCCCTCGCCGGCATGCAGCCGCTGGGCGAGATCCTCGACCTTCCCGCGCGAGCCCTCACGGGTCAGCACGTAGATCGTGCCGTCGCGCTTCAGCAGCTCCTCGATGAGATGCCTGCCGATGAATCCGGTCCCCCCGGTCACGAAGTAGTTCACGCCGCGCGAGTCTAACTCCCCAGCTAGCGGCTGCGCCGGTTCTGCGAGCGGCCTCTCACCGTTGTAGCGTCAGCGACCCGGTGAATGACGAGCGACTTACCCTCACCCAGGTCGCGGAGCGCGCGGGCGTGTCGTCCGCGACGCTGCGACGCTGGGTCAAGGAGGGGCTCATCCCTCAGCTGGACGGCGGCGTGGGGCCCTGGAGCGCGGCCGCGGCCGCTCAGGCGCGAATCGTCGCTCGGTTGCGTGACCGTGGTCACACGATCGACCAGATCAGGGAGGCGACCGAGGACGGCCGGCTGGCGTTCGGCTTCATCGAGGAGCTGCTGCCCGATGACGACGGCGACGCCTCGCTGAAGGACGTCGCCAAGGCGACTGGGTTGGCGCCGGCGCTGATCGAGCGTCTCTGGAACAGCTTCGGGCTGCCGGCGAGCGATCTCGACGCGATGTCGGACGAGGACGTCGAGGCGATGCGCGAGGCGGCGGGAGTGCTCTCGACGGGCCTGCCGCTGGTCGCGTCGCTGCAGCTCGCGCGCGTCTATGGACAGGCGCTGTCGCAGATCGCGGACGCCGAGGTGCGGCTGATCCACCTCTACGTCCACGAGCCGCTGATGCGCGAGGGCATCGGTGGCCTGCAGATGGCGGAGCAGATGGAGAGCCTCGCGCGCGATCTGCTGCCGCGCTCCTCGGCGCTGATGGAGTACCTGCACCGTCGCTTCCTGCAGCACTTCGTGGCGCAGGACGTCGTCGGTCACATGGAGGTCGAGCTCGACGGCGAGGTCGACCTCGGGCGGTTGCGCGTCGGGATCTGCTTCTGCGACCTGGCCGGCTACACGCGCTTTACCGAGGAGGAGGGCGACGAGCAGGCGCTCTCCTATGTCGAGCGGTTCGTGGACAGGGTCACCGAGACGCTGCCCGACGACGCGCGCGTGGTCAAGACGATCGGCGACGAGGCGATGATCGTCGGCCAAGACATCCAGGCGCTGACCGAGTGGGCCGTTCGTTTCCAGGACGAGTTCGAGCAGCGCCCGGAGCCGCGCATCGGAATCCACTACGGCGCGGCGCTCTACCGCGATGGCGACTACTTCGGCCGTGAGGTCAACCTCGCCTCGCGCGTGGTCGCTCGCGCGCGAGGAGGAGAGGTGCTCGCCACCGGTGCCGTCGTCGAGCACGTCGAGACCTCGGGCCGGCTGACCTTCGAGGGGATCGGCCAGGTCAAGCTCAAGGGCTTCGACGAGCCGCGCCAGCTCTGTCGTGTGACCGGCTCCGCGCGATGACGGGGATCGCCGATCCCGGCGCCGCGCTCGCAGCCGCCCGCACGAGCGACCTGATCCAAGCCGGCGAGCCGCTGCTCGTGATGCTCTCCGGCGGTGCCGACTCCGTCTGCCTGCTCGACGTCGCGCTGCGGCTCGGCGCTGACGTGACGGCGCTGCACGCCAACTACGGCCTGCGCGACGCCGCCGAAGACGACGAGCGCCACTGCCGCGACCTCTGCGTACGGCTCGGTGTCGAGCTGATCGTCGAGGCCGCGCCGCTGCCGGACGAGGGCAACGTCCAGGCCGCGGCCCGCTCGGCGCGCTATCGCCTCGCCGAGCTACACGCGCGTGGCGACTACGCCGCCGCGCACACCGCCTCCGACCAGGCCGAGACCGTGCTCTACCGCCTCGCTGTCTCGCCCGGCCGCCGCCCGCTGCTCGGGATGACGTCCCGCCGCGGCCGCCTCGTCCGCCCGCTGCTCACGGCGACAGCGGCTGAGACGCGCGCCCACTGTCGCGCCCGCGGTCTCGAGTGGCGCGAGGACGCCTCCAACCGCGATCCCCGCTTCGCCCGCGCGCGCGTCCGCCACGGCCTGCTCGAGGTCTTGCGTGAGGTCGCCCCCGGCGCCGAGCACACGATCGCCGAGACCTCCGCCCAGCTCCGCGACGAGGCCGATGCGCTCGACATGGCTGTCGACGCCGCGCTCGCCGGCCTTGGCGGCGGCCCCGCGGTCGACGCTGAGGCGCTCGCCGCGCTCGGTCCGGGCCTGTCACGCCTCGTCCTCCGCCGTCTCGCGGAGCGCGAGACGGTCTCTCCGCACCCGCTTTCGCGCGCGGACGTGGACGCCGTTCTCGCGCTCGCCGGGACATCCGGCAGCCGCTCGCTCGACCTCGGCAACGGCCTCCGTGCCCTCGCCGAGTACGGAACCCTCCGCTTCCAGGTCGGCACAGGCCCCGCGCCCGCCGAGCCC
>CBFGZN010000154.1:0-6468 GCA_965653255.1 uncultured Solirubrobacterales bacterium
CATCGCGGCGTCGAGTTCCTCGTCGCTGAAGATCAGCATGAACGAGCGCGTCACGACCCCATTGCGGTCGACGACGAACACCCACGGCTCGGTCGGCAGGTCGTAGGCGGCGACCGATGGACGGAGTCCCTTGTCGATCTGGTTGTCGACATAGATCTCCTGGTGGACGAAGGCGACGTCGTCGCTGCCGCGCTCGGCCTTCACCTGCTCAGTCAGGTCGATCACCGGGCCGCAGACTCGGCTCTGGCAGAGCGCCGCGGTCGCGAACAGGAGCACGGCCGGCTTCTTGCCTGCCACGTCGGCGAAGTCGACGTCGTGCATCGACGAGGCGGGCCGGCGTGTGTCGAGCAGCTCGGCGTTGCCGTTGGTGCTTGCGGGCGTGTCGGTGTGGACGACCGGGGCCTTGTCCCCGACATCGGGCACCGACCCGGTCTTGGTGACGGTCAGCGCGCCGCCCGCGGGCGTTGCGGCGACAAGACGGCCGTCGAGACGCGCGAGACCGATCAGCTCGTAGCGGCCGGGCTTCGGCAGGTCGATGTCGGCGACGTAGAGCGACTTCGCAGCATCCTTGTCCTCGGAGACCGAACGACTCTGGAACTGGGGCCTGACGTGCATCTGCTCAAAGCGGGCCGGAATCGGACCCTGCACGCGGCCGCCACCGACCGGCGCCACGTAGAGAGCGACCGAGACATCCGCGATCTGCGCCCGCGCCTGGTCGAACAGCGCGAAGCCGAAGCGGTTCTCGCCGGGCTTGAACTGCGACACCGACGCGGCGATGACAGGACCGGACGACCCTGCGCTCTCGAGCAGACCACGCAGCGTCTTGCCGTCGGCCTTCGGGAAGTCTTCGGGCTTCGCCGGCTCGGGCGGCGGGGTGCTCGCGACGTCGGAGGAGCCCGAATCGCCGCAGCCGGCAGCGCCGAGCACCAGTGCCCCCACAACGAGCCATGCAGCCGCCAGACGCGTTCCCGACCTCACTGGACAGAACATATGGGACAGGGGCTTACCATGGGGCGGTTGCGGGCAAGGCTTAACGCCGATTTCAAATAGCCTCGGACACCAAATTCGAGCCTCGGACGCAGGGAGATTCGCGATGGGAGCACGTGCAGCGCTGGTTACCGGCGGATCGAGCGGTATCGGCCTAGCGATCGCGCGTGCGCTCGGCGAAGACGGCTACGGCGTGACGCTCTCCGCGCGACGTCCCGACAAGCTCGAGCAGGCGGCCGCCGCCCTGGCCGCCGACGGGATCGACGTCGAGGCGGTGCCGGCGAACATGGCCGAGGAGGCCGACATCGTCGAGCTCGTAGGTCGCCACAGGGAGCGCTTCGGGCGGCTCGACGTGCTGATCAACAACGCCGGCATGGGAATCGGCGGTCCGATCGCCGAGCAGGACGCCAAGAAGCTCGACATGCAGTTGGCGGTCAATCTGCGGGCGTTGTTCCTGACCACGCGCGAGTGCCTGCCGATGCTCAAGGAGGCTGGCGCCGAGCATCGCAAGGCGCTGATCGCCAACACCGCCTCGATCGCCGGCAAGTCGGGACAGGGCTGGCTGGCTGCCTATTCGGCCACCAAGTTCGGCGTCGTCGGCTTCACTCAGGCGCTGCACAAGGAGCACGCGAGCGACGGCATCCAGGCAACGGCCCTCTGCCCCGGCTTCGTCGACACGGCGATGACCGACTGGGTCAAGGAGAGCGTGCCGAAGGAGCAGATGATCCAGCCCTCGGACATCGCCGAGGCGGTGCGCTACCTGCTCAGGACCTCGCCGGCGTGCATCGTGCCCGAGCTGCAGTTCATCCGGCCCGGCGAGGGCGTGTAGTCGAGCTCGCGCGGATCGGCGCGCTCGTACGGCTCGACGTCGTGCTCCTCGCGCCGCAGCCGCGAGCGCAGTGCGCGGCGGTGATCGGCGATCGCCCGCGCCAGCGCGCCCGGCGCAGTCACGTGCTCGTCGGCGATGCTCGATTCGAGCATCGTCCGCAGCGCGGTCAGCTCGCCCTCGGTCGCGGGCCGTGCCTGCTTGCCGGCGCGCGCGTAGCGATCCCAGGCGCGCGCGAACGGCGCGTAGTCGGTGCGTCCCCCGTTGCGGTGCGCGGCGAGCATCGGGCAGACGCCCCCGCCAGGCGCCGTGTACGCCCCGACGATGATCGGATTGCGGTCGAGCGCGTCGAGCATCGCGCGGCGGGTGTCGATCGGCATCGCGTCGATCGCGTTGCGCAGGTCGCGCGCTGGGCGCAGCGACCTCATTCCGCAGATGTCCTGGCGACCGGTGGCATACGATGCCGCGACGCGGCCGCACGAGGGTAGGGCGCGTCGTCGGCGACTTCAAGGTCGTCCCTGCTGTTGAAAGGAGACTTGCAATGCGGTTGGGCCTACACGTTGGGTACTGGGGACTGGGACTGACGGCCGAGCAGCAGCTCGAGATCGTCAAGGAGGCCGAGTCCGCCGGCTTCGACTCCGTGTGGGCCGCCGAGGCCTACGGGTCCGACACCGCGACCGTGCTCGCCTGGCTGGCATCGCACACCGAGCGCGTGAAGATCGGCTCGGCGATCTTCCAGATGCCGGGCCGCACGCCCGCGATGACGGCGATGACCGCCGCGACGCTGGACCAGCTCTCCAACGGCCGGATGCTGCTGGGGATCGGCTCCTCCGGTCCCCAGGTCGCCGAGGGCTGGCACGGCCAGCCGTTCGCCCAGCAGTTGCAGCGGACGCGCGAGTACGTCGAGATTCTGCGCAAGGCGCTCGCGCGCGAGCGGCTCGAGTACAAGGGCGAGCTCTACGAGCTGCCGCTGCCGGACGGACCCGGCAAGGCGCTGAAGCTGATGATCGCCCCGGTCCAGGAGCGGATGCCGATCTACATCGCGGCGATCGGCCCGAAGAACACGACGCTGACCGGCGAGATCGCCGACGGCTGGCTGCCGACCTTCTTCTCCCCCGAGCACGTCGCCGAGTTCCGCACGCTGCTCGAGGAGGGCGCGGCGCGTGCCGGCAACGGCAAGCAGATCGACGAGAGCTTCGACATCGCCCCGAACGTCAACCTCTGCATCGACGACGACATCGACAAGGCGCGCGACCAGGTGAGGCCGCTGCTGGCGCTCTACGTCGGTGGCATGGGCTCACGCAAGAAGAACTTCTACAACTCGCTCGTCCAGCGCTACGGATTCGAGGACGCCGCCAAGGAGGTCCAGGACCTCTACCTCGACGGCAAGAAGGACGAGGCCGCGGCGGCGCTGCCGGCCGAGCTGATCGACCAGACGTCGCTGGTCGGGCCGAAGGAGCGAATCAAGGAGCGGCTCGAGGTCTACCGCGAGGCGGGCGTCGGGACGCTCGTCGCGACGCCGACGGTCTTCGATCCGGAGGCCCGCAAGCGGATGATCCGCGAGATCGCGGAGATGGTCTGAGCCGCCGCTTCCTGATCACCGCGTTCGGCGATCCGGGGCACGCCTTCCCCGCGATCGCCTTGGGCAGGGCGTTGGTCGGGCGCGGTCATGCCGTCTGCGTGCAGACGTGGAAGCGGTGGGCGGACGACGTTGAGCGGGCGGGCATCGAGTTCGCTCCGGCGCCGGAGTACTCGGTCTTTCCGACCGGGCGCGATCTCAGCCCTTATGAGGCGGCGGTCGAGGCGACGCCCGAGACGATCCCGCTGATCGAATCGTTCGCCCCCGACGTGGTGGTCTCAGACATCCTGACCGCTGTCGGCGGGTTGTCGGCGGGTGTGACCGGGCGGCCGTTCGCGACGCTGATCCCCCACGTCCTACCCACCTCCGAAGCCGGTCTGCCGCCCTATTCGATCGGTGCACGACTGCCGCGCACCCCACTCGGTCGCCACACCTGGGGCACGCTGCAGCCGCTGCTGCGGCGCGGCGAGGAGCGCGGTCGCGACGAGCTCAACGCCGCCCGCGCGAAGGTCGCGTTGCCACCGCTCGACTACACCCACAACGGGATCTCGCGCGACCTCGCGTTGGTGGCGACCTTCCCGCAGCTGGAGTACCCGCGCCGCGAATGGAATCCAGCTTTCAAAGTCACGGGCCCGCTGCTCTGGGAGCGACCGGCAGACGACGTCGAGCTGCCACCGGGCGACGCCCCGCTGGTGCTGATCGCCCCCAGCACGTCGCAAGACCCCCCGGGACGGATGATCGCGGCGGCGCTGCCCCAGGGCGGGTTCTCGACACCGTCGATGCGGATTGCGAGCGTCGCCTCCTCGGCGAGGATCTCGTACTCGCGCACGATGCCGCACTGCGCGGCGGTCGTCTGCCACGCCGGTCATGGGACGGTCGCGCGGGCGCTGTCGTACGGCGTGCCGGTCGTCGGCGCACCTGCCGCCGGCGACATGGCGGAGAACGCTTCGCGTGTGGCGTGGGCCGGCTGTGGCGTGTCGCTGCCACGACGGATGGTCACGCCGCGCGGAATCCGGCTCGCGGTGCGCAAGCTGCTTGCCGAGCCGGGGATCGCAGCACGCGCCGGCGAGCTGGCGGCGTGGTCGGCGGTCAACGATGGCGGGACAACCGCCGCCGCCGCGCTGGAGACGTTTGCGGCCGAGCAGTCGAGCTAGACGTCGGTCGGGCAGGCGAGGCTCTCGTCGAGCGCGCCGGGCAGCCGGGCCAGCATCTCCGCCAGCGCCTCGATCTCCTCGGCGCTGAAGCGCTCCTCGAACAGCTCGAGCACCGCGCGGTTGTGGCCGCACGAGGCCTGCTCGAGCTTCGCGGTGCCGGCCGCCGTCAGTTGTGCATAGCTGATCCGCAGGTCGGTCTCGCAGGAGACCTTCTCGACGAAGCCCTCGGCCTCGAGCCCCTCGAGCAGGCGCGTGACGCCTGAGGGCGTGAGCACCAATCGCTCGGCGAGCTCGACCCGCTTGAGCCGCCGGCCCTCGGTACGCGAGAGCACGAACAGCGCCTCGTAGGCGGTCATCGTGAGGCCATGCTGGTCCTGGAGCTCGACGGCCAGGTCGCGCTTAGCGGTCGCCTGCGCACGCACCAGCTGACCCCAGACGCGTAGCGCGGCCGGCGTCTCCTCTAGAGATGCGGCGACAGATGCTTGCGGTGTCAATACTTGACGATTCAAGTTCTTCTGGCTAGAGTTATTTGCGTAGTCAACTATAGCCCCTCGAGTCGGAGGTAGCAACCATGAGCACAAGCACTATCGCGGCGCCCGCGGGAACCTGGCAGCTCGACAAGGTTCATTCGTCAGTGGCGTTCCAAGTCCCCTATTTGGCCGGCGCGTTCAACGGCAGCTTCCGCAAGTTCGAGGGGTCGCTCGACGTCTCTGACGATGGCGCGGCGCTGACCGGCGTCGCCCAGGTGGCAAGCGTCGACGTCAAGGACGACAACCTCTCCGCCCACCTCCAGTCGCCGGACTTCTTCGACGCCGAGAGTCATCCGGAGCTCAGCTTCGCGTCGGAGCGGATCGCGCTCGACGGCGAGAGCGTCGAGGTCTCCGGAGAGATCACGATCAAGGGCGTCACTAGGGATCTCGTCGCGACCGGAGCCGCACACGGCCCCGTCGCGAACCTGCAAGGCAATGACAGCCTGCGCCTACAGTTAGCGACGACGATCGACCGCACCGACTTCGGTGTCAGCTGGAACGCGGAGCTGCCGGGCGGCGGCCAGGCGCTCGCCAACGAGGTGACGATCCTCGCGGAGCTCTACTTCGTGAAGGAGGCGTAAGGCGATGAAGGTCCTCGCGATATCGGGCAGCCTGCGGCGCGGCTCACACAACACCGCGCTGCTGCGGGCCGCCGCCGAGCGCATGCCGGCGGGCGTCGAGCTCGAGCTCTGGGACGGATTGAAGACCGTCCCGCCCTATGACGAGGACGACGACCGCGATCTCGCGCCGGCCGCCGTGACCGCCCTGCGGTCCGCGATCGCCGGCGCGGACGCGGCGCTGTTCGCGACACCGGAGTACAACCACTCGGTTCCCGGTTCGCTGAAGAACGCGATCGACTGGGTCTCGCGGCCGCTGGCGACGAACCCGCTGCGCAACAAGCCGGTGGCCGTGGTCGGGGCGAGCACAGGAATCTTTGGCGCCGTCTGGGCGCAGGCCGAGCTGCGCAAGGTGCTCGGCGCGCTCGGAGCCCGCGTGCTCGACCGCGAGCTGGCCGTCGGCCAGGCCGCGCAGCGGATCGTCGACGGATCGGTCGGCGACAGCGAGGTCCTCGCCGAGCTCGACGACGTCGTGGCCGAGCTGGTTGGCGCGGTCGAGGCGCGGCATGAGACCGTCGCAGCCGCCTGACCCGCTACCAATTGTGGTGACGATGGCGACCGATGACTCCCCCACTCCAGCACTCGATGCCCTGACCTTCCGTGTCCGCGAGCCGGCCGGCGAGCCCGAGGGCCTGCTCGTGCTGCACCACGGCCGCGCAACCGACGAGAACGACCTCTTCCCGCTACTCGACGCGCTCGACCCCGAGCGCCGGCTACTCGGAGTCACGCCGCGCGGGCCGCTGAGCCTGCCGCCCGGAGGCGCCCACTGGTACGT